>NZ_KB906167.1:0-129780 GCF_000381205.1 Thioalkalivibrio sp. ALE11
CGAGACCTCCCCCGGCCGTAGGAGGCCAGCCCTCTGGCCGATCGGGCCAGCCCCGGCGCCGGATCGCGCAGAGGGCTGCGCTCCTGCGGGGCACACGGGGCAGCGGCGCCGGGGGAAAGCGCGCACAAAAAAGCCGCATCGACACCCAGCCAAGAAAAAGCGTCGATGCGGCGGGGGACTCCCTTCCAGCGGCGTGTCGGGACACCACCCCGACGTGCCGGTCCAACGGAGATGTCACGCAGATACAGCAGCATGTCAGCCGCGTGGCAGGCTCTGCCGCCCCGGGGCCTCGATGAAGGCACCACGGCGGGTGAGCACGAGGGTTAGTTTCCACCCTGTCCACGCATGAGTAAAACAAGTTTTTGTCACGTAGTATGTGAGACAGGCTCATGAAGGAGGGCGGCATGCTGGAGATCCGGCATTTGCGGGCACTGCACGAGATCGTGCGCCTGGGCAGCGTGACGGCGGCGGCCGAGTCGCTGTGCGTCACCCAGTCGGCGCTGTCGCATCAGCTGCGGCAGCTGGAAGAGCGCATGGACGTGGTGCTGTTCGAACGGCGCAGCTCGCCGGTACGGCTGTCGCCGGCGGGCACGCGCCTGCTGCAGGCCGCCGAGCGCGTGCTGCCGGAGGTGGCCGCGGCCGAGCGCGACATCGCCCGCATCCGCGACGGCCGTGGCGGGCGGCTGTACCTCGCGCTGGAATGCCACAGTTGCTTCCAGTGGCTGATGCCCTCGCTGGCGGCCTTCCGCGAACACTGGCCCGAGGTAGAGCTGGACCTGAGCCTGAGCCATGGTTTCGATGCCCTGAATGCCCTGCGCGAACGCGAGGTCGATGCGGCGGTATCGCCCGATCCGGTGGAAGACCCGGAGCTGATCGCGCTGGACCTGCTGGAGTACGAGAACCTGCTGATCGTGCCGCGCGGCCATCGTCTGGAGGGGGCCAACTACGTGGAGCCCGCCGACCTCGAGGGCGAGACCCTGATCACCTACCCGGTGGCGGAGGAGCGCCTGGATATCTGCCGGCATTTCCTGCACCCGGCGGGCATCTCGCTGCCCCGGCGCACCACCGAGGTCACCGCCATGCTGCTGCAGCTGGTCGCCAGCGGGCGCGGCGTGGCCTCGCTGCCGGAATGGGCCCTGCCGGAACTGGAGGCACAGATGCAGGGCGCCGGCACCGGTTCGCGTGGCCCCGGGCGTTCCGCCATCGCGCGTCTGCGCATGGGCCCCGACGGCCTGTGGAGTACCCTGCGCCTGGCCATCCGCCGCGAGGACGAAGGCCTCGCCTTCATGCAGGACTTCGTCGGCATCGCCCGTGACGAACTCCACCAGGCCTCCGTGCGTCGCGGCTGATCGGCGCGGGGTCAGCAGCCGCCACCACCGCCACCACCGCCTCCGGCGGCCCCTCCGGCGGCGACGCTCGAGTCGCCGGTGCTTTGTTCCAGCCACATGGCCATATGGCAGGCAATGGCGATGGCTCCGACCGGACGCGGATGGATGACCTCGACGAACCAGCCGCCGGTCAGGCCGGTTTCCTGCTTGGGGCGGAAGGTGGCGACCATGTCGCGGTTGTCGCGCAGGGTGTAGCTGAACAGCCCGCGCCGGTCAGTGCGTTCGCCGTTGAGCTGGTAGTGATCGTCGCGATAGCTGAACAGCCCGCTGAGCGTCTTGCGGTCGGTGCTGGTCTCCTCGATCTGCGTGACCGTGCCCGCGCCGGCACGCCAGACCTCCTGGCGCTGCGGCATCCCGAAGAAGCCGACATTGCGCTGAAGCTGCTGGAAGAACCCCGCGTCCGGCGGGTCGGCCAGGCGCATGCGCGTGGTGGCGAAATGCAGCTCCGGCTTGCCGAACCACGCCGCGAGCCCGCCCGAAGGGCGGCGCAGCCGGGCGATCGGCGTGCCGGCCTGGCGCAGTTCCGCGATGCTGCGGGTCTTTTCGCCAAAAAACGGCAAGCGCTTGAGCGGGGAGATCTTCACGAACTCGAGCTGGCCTTCCACCGGGCTTTCCTCTCCCGGCGGCGGGGACCCGGGGCCCGAGGAGGCTTGGGCAACCCCGCTAGCGGCGCTCGGGGAGGGTTCGTTCGGTTGCCACTGGGCCGCCGGCCCGTAACCACGCCTGGCCATGCTGATCTCCTTCCCGGATTGCGGAGGGGTGTGATTCAGCCCGAGTATAGGCACGGCAGGCCTCGCCGCACCCCGCATGAATGCATGGGGTGCAATGCCGGTCCCTGGCTGCGAATCGTTCTCTCGGCCCCCGGGCTATACTCGAGGCCCATTCCTCGGGGAGGCGTCATGAGCCGGCTGTTCGAAAAGACCTACCTCGCGCCCGGGGCGGCGCCCGGCCACGGGGTCCATGCGCACCACCATGCAGGCAAGGGCGCCCGGGTTTGTGCGTGGCATTATGATCAGGAGTGCCTGACGGAGCTCGATGGCGACCGGATCCTGTACGAAGGCGCGGGCGATACCGGCAGGGGGTTCATGTGGCTGCACCTGCAGGGCACGCCCGGGCCCGAGCAGCTGTATGCCCTGGGGAGTGCGTTCGGCCTGCATCCGCTGGTACTGGAAGACATACGGCACCAGGGGCAGCGCCCCAAGGTCGATTTCTTCGACAACACGCTGATGGCCATCCTGAGCCACCCCCGGCACGAACAGGGCCGCATCGAAATCGACCAGTTCAACCTGTTCGTGGCCCCGGGCCTGATCATCAGCATCCACAGTGGCGAGCAGGACCCCTTCGAGCCCGTGCGCGACCGCATGCGCGGCGCCAACCGCAACTTCAACCGCCTGGGTGCCGCGTACCTGGCCTACGCACTGATGGACGCCGTGGTGGACCAGAGCTTCCCGGTGCTGGAAGAGATCAGCGAATGGCTGGAACGGCTGGAAGCGGCGGTGCTGGAGCGCCCCGACGCCACCACGCTCGCGGAAATCCACGGCCTGCGCCGCGAACTCCTGGTGCTGCGTCGCCAGCTCTGGCCGGCACGCGACGTGATCGCGCGGCTGATGCGCGACGACCTCGAACCCTTCACCGCCGAGCTGTTCCCGTACCTGCGCGACGTGCACGACCACGCGATCCAGACAGTGGACCTGCTGGAGTCCTACCGCGAAATGGCCGCCACGCTGATCGAGGCCTACATGTCCGCGATCAACCAGCGCTCCAACGACGTGATGCGCGTGCTCACCATCATCGCCACCATCTTCATCCCGCTCACATTCGTGGTGGGGATCTACGGCATGAACTTCGACCACCCCGACAGCCCGTGGTCGATGCCCGAGCTCTACACCTACTACGGTTACCCCGTGGTCTGGCTCGTCATGCTCGGCGTGGTCGCCGGCATGCTCTATTTCTTCCGCCGCCGCGGCTGGTTGTAACACCCGGCACGAATCGGCCGGAGGGCCGGCCTCCCACCGCCCCCGCGCGCAGGAGGCCAGCCCCCTGGCCGATCGGGCCCCGACAACCCACCGGGCCGGATCGGCCGGAGGGTCGCCCACCCTGCGTAGACATGATGGATTGACCTGCCCGACCTCGAGAGCGTGGGTTATGTTCTCGGGGTTGGGATAACCACCTTCAACACAGAGCCAATATTGAGGGGGCAGGAGGCCAGCCCTCTGGCCGATCGGGCGCTCCGTCAATGTTCCAGTTGGGCGACGTACTCGCCGACCACGACCAGCTCGGACAGGCTGTCCTCTTCCAGGATGATGGGCTCGTAGCCGGGGACGCTGGAATCCGGTTTCAGGATGATTCGCTGGTGGCGCCACTCAGTGTCCGGGTCCGCCGTCTTCTCGCTGTGATAGCGCTTGATGGTAAAGCTGGCGCCGGTGTCCGGGTCATTGATGTCGCGGTGCTGCACCAGCACGATCTTGCCTTCGCGCGTTCCGCCGCCCGGCGCCCGGAACAGACACCATGCCCCGTTCGCGATACGGCGGTTCATTGACTCGCCGACCACCTGGGCGATGAACATCCCCGGTTGGGGTGTAATGAAGTCCGGGGGCATGACCCAGTCGAATGCATCCGGGTTCTGGTCCACGGTCTGCAGGTCACTGAAACTGCCCGCCGCCGCCTTGATCGGCACCACCGGCAACGCATTCACGAATGGCTCGACCTCCTCCGGCGCCATCTTCTCGAACGGCAGGAGATCCGCCGGTGCGGGTTCGCCGGGGCAGACTGAGGTTCGGGCGTGTGCTGGTCGATCAGCGCGCGGAAGTAGGCGTGCGTCTCCGCATCCGCCGACCAGATGAGGCAGCCCTTCATCCCGCGACTCATCAGCGTGCGATAGGTGTTCTTGATGATCCGGTCGGCTTTCGCTCGCGCCGCATCCGGATCCTCCTTCAGCGCCTTCTTGTAGCCCTTGATGGAGGCGTCATTCTTCGAACGCGCTTCGGGCACCGTGATTACCTTGCCGTCCCGCACGATAAGGTCGGGCCCGATGATTACGCCCACATAGTCCAGCTCCAGCCCCTGACTGGTATGGATACAGCCGATCTGGTGGACCGAGTCCGGCTGGATCATCCAGGTGGAACCGTCCTTGTCGAGGTTCCACTGCATGGCGAAGTTGTGTTCGGGAAAGCGGATGTCCATGGCCTGTCCATCCTTCTTGCTCTCCCAGTCCCAGCAGTAGCCCGCGAGCATCCGTGCACGGTTGGCGTGCACGTTCAGCGCGAAGATCCGGTCGCGCATGGCGGTCGGCGAGTCGACTACCTCGACCGAATAATCCAGTTCATCCAGATCCTCGTTCGCCGTCTCGCGAATCTGCAGCGCCTGATCAAGCCAGGCCAGGTAGCCGTCGGAGCCGGCACAACGGAACTGCGAGCGCAGCTCGGCGTAGTGCACGGTAGCGCCCGCCGCCCGTGCCCAGCGCTCGATCTCCTCCCGTGACCCGGTGTCCTTCCAGTGAATCCGCTGATCCTCGTCCAGGAAGAACACCGCCGTACGCGCCGCGTTAATGATCTCCTTGGTCTGGTTCTCGCCCAGGTTCTGGAAGATCCCCGACTTCTCGTTCAGGCGGTGTGCCTCGTCCACCAGCAGGGTGTCGAAGGTGTTCGTGTCGGTTTCGTGAAATGCACCGGAGCTACGGAACAGGTTGCTGATCCGGCTCTTTTTCATGGTGCCGGTCAACCTGGCCTCATAGACCGCCCGTGGGGCTGCATTGCGGGTCACATACTGTGCAACCTTTTCGCGGCGGGTCAGCTCTCCAAGCAGGTTCACGGCCACTACCGATTTTCCGGTACCCGGCCCGCCCTCCACGATCAGCACCTGCTTGCCGTGTCCCTCGGCAATGTCGGAAAGCTCCAGCGCGCTTTCGAAGACCAGCTTCTGGTCGTCGACCATCACGAACTCGGCGTTCCCCTCGAGCAGCGATGCCAGATGGTCCGCGAGCGACTTCGAGGGGCGAATCCGGCCATGCTCGACCCGGTAGAGGATGTCGTTGGTATCCCCCTTGCGCACATGCTGGCCGAGAAAACGGGCGAGCTTTTCGGCATCCGCTTTCAGAAAGGCCGGCGCGCGCTCCAGGTGCTCGTGGTACCGCGCATCGGAAATCGCGCCCGACACGCTGTTGTGGAGATAGGCACAGGGGTGCAGCCCGATACCGTCGGTCTGCACGGTCTCGTTGTAGTCCTCCAGCAGCGCCGCATACGACCACGCCTGGTAGGAGGGATGCGTCACCTCGCGTTCCTTGCCGCCCACGAAGGTGCGCACGATCGCGTCCTTCTCGGTCGCCTCGACCTGCTCCCACTGCTTCAGTTCGACGATCACCGCCGTATCCCGGCCATCGTCATTGCGTCCGGTCAGGATGAAGTCCACCCGCTTGGAGGTCTGCGGGATCATGTACTCGATGGCGACACCGGCATCATCCGGGATCCCCGATGCGTTGAGCACGTTCTCCATGTACTGCATCGAGTTGCGCCACGAAGTGATCTCGTTGGACGAGGGCTTGCCCTTGCCGGCACCCAGCATCCCGGCGAGGATGCGATCCTCGATCTGGTTGTGCTGGACATGCTCGACGAAACGGCGCTTGTCAGCGGTATAGATCAGCATCGTGACTTGCCTTTTGGCTACAGATCCGTGTACTTGCGCGCACTGCCCCGCGCCTTGTCGACCGGATACTTCTGCTCGTTCACGGTCAGCTTTTCGTTCGCTGCCTGAACCACGTCGATTCCCAGCCCCCGCGCCAGCAACAGCAGATAGATCTGCACGTCCGCGATTTCCGCCTGAACGGCCTCCCGCTCCGCATCCGACAGCTCACGAGACCGTTCCTCCGTCAGCCACTGGAAGTGCTCGATCAATTCTCCCGCCTCGCCCGCAAGCGCCATCGACAGGTTCTTCGGCGAATGAAACTGCTCCCAGTCGCGCTCCCGAACGAACGCCTCCAGGCGGCCCGCCAGATCATCCAGCTCCGTTGAGGTTCGTGACTCCGTACTCATCGATCCCTCGCCTGTTCCGTTCTTGCCTGCCGGCATCGTACCGAACTCGGTCAGCCCCAAATACCGGCACAACGCCGGTCAAGGCCGCAGGATACGTGTCAGATCTCGATCGAACGGTACAGCCAACCGTTAACAGGTCGATCAAATCGGGAGCCAAGCCCTCTGGGCGATGGGGACCTGGACGCACCTGATCGGCCAGGGGGCTGGCCTCCTACTAAACCCGTGGGAGCCCAGCCCTCTGGGCGATGGGGACCTGGACGCACCTGATCGGCCAGGGGGCTGGCCTCCTACTAAACACGTGGGAGCCCAGCCCTCTGGGCGATGGGGACCTGGACGCGCCTGATCGGCCAGGGGGCTGGCCTCCTGCGGTGGTCGGGCCCCAAGCCCGCGGTGGGGAACGGGCGGTGGTGGAGGCCGGCGCGCTGCGCCTGCGTCCGATCCTGATGACCAACCTGACCACGGTGCTCGGCATGTTGCCGCTGGCGATCGGCCTCGGCGCAGGCGCGGAGATCAAGCGTACGGTTTACGGGACGTACGTCACGGCGTACTCTTAATCGGAGCCCACACACGCGCGAGGTGCGCCATGACGGGGATTACGGCTACAGAGGCGCGCAGCAACCTCTACCGGCTGATCGACGAAACGGCGGAATCCCATGAGCCGATTGTCATTACCGGCAAACGGAACAACGCAGTCCTGTTATCCGAGTCGGACTGGTCGGCCATTCAGGAGACCCTGTACCTGCTATCGGTGCCGGGTATGCGCGAGTCGATCCGCGAGGGGATGGAGACCCCGGCGGATGAATGCGACGAGGAGCTGGATTGGTGACATGGACGCTGGTCTACACCCGACAGGCTCAAAAGGATGCGAGGAAGCTGGCGGCGAGTGGCCTGAGGCCGGAGGCACGGGAACTGCTGACGCTGCTCGCGGAGGACCCGTATCGGAAGCCCCCGCCTTTCGAGAAGCTGGTGGGTGATCTCTCCGGCGCGTACTCGCGGCGCATCAATATTCAGCACCGGCTGGTGTACCAGGTGCTCGAGGACGAGAGGGTGGTCAAGGTGATCCGTTTATGGAGCCATTACGAGTAACCCGAGTGCACGATCCCGCATAACCGCTGCGCGGTTTACGGGATGATCGCCCATTCAGAACACCGAAAGCCCGCAGGCGCTTGCAAGCAGGATCCTGCGCGCGGGCTCCGGCGTCTGGTCTTGTCCCTTCGCATTGCCTACGACTCGTTTCCCTCCCAGTCTTCGTGCGCGTGGCGAACACGGATGATCAGGATTTCATCACCTTCGATCTGGAACAGCACGATGTTTGCGCCGACGGGGTGAACCCGAACGGGTGGTGAGATTTCCTTACGCTCACGCGCTGCACGAGGGTTTTCCGCCAGAAACTCGAAGGTTGCAGCCAGCAGGCTGTGGTAGCGCTCTGCCTGTTGCAGGCCGAATTGCTCGACGCTACTGCGGAAGATCTCGATGACGTCGTCTTCCGCCTTGCAGGTCAGGGCATATCGCATGCTGTTAGTCTTCGGGGTCGCTCCTGGCGGCTAACTTCAGCTCTTCCATCGTTCGCTCACCGCGGCCGCTTTCCAGGCCTTCCGTGGCGAGCGCCTGCAGGTGCGCGATCTTCAGCGCCCGCTCCCGGTCGCGGCGGATCAGGTCTCGCACGTAATCACTGCTGTTGCTGTACTGGCCGGTTTGCGCCTGTTCTTCTACCCAGGATTTCATGGGATCGGGTAGCGAAATGTTCATTGTGGCCATGGAGGCCTCCGCGTCTCGGGTTGGCAATCTTTGCCATAAGTATAGGCCAGCAACCCCGGATCGTCGATCATTGCGGTCGGTCACAAGGGCCACGAGCGGGACCGAGCGGCGGCCGATTGCCGCGGCCTCTGCGAGGCGTCGCAATGACGGAAGGTCCGTACGCTTTACGGAACGCAGGAGCTTCGCTTGCAAGCAAGCACCCACGGGTTTGGTTGTCTCGGGCTTTCCGGTTCCGAGCGCCGGTAGTATTTCCCGCAGGGCGCTCATCCCGAACCTGCGCGTCAGGCGGGAGCGGCAGCGGGTGAAATCAGCGGCTCCCTGGCGATCATGCGATCATGGGCGAGCACACGGATTCGAAGAAAATAAAGGGGTTCGATGGACTGGGTCTTTCCGCTAATCCTGATTGGCGCCGGGCTGCTGGTGTTCGCGGTATTGACCTCAGTGCTGTCGTTCCGCCTCGGGGCTCCGCTGCTGCTGGTCTTTCTGGCGGTGGGGCTGATGGCCGGCGAGGACGGGCTGGGCCTCAAGTTTGATGACCCGAATGCGGCATTCCTGATCGGGAGCCTGGCGCTGGCGGTCATCCTGTTCGATTCGGGCTTTAACACCCGGTTGCGGACGCTTCGGCGGGCGGCGGCTCCGGCCTTTGTGCTGGCGACCATTGGGGTGGCTCTGACCACCGTTGTATTGGGGGCTGCAGCCCACTGGCTGCTGGATCTGCCCTGGGCCTACGCGCTGCTTCTGGGAGCGTTGATCAGCTCCACGGATGCCGCGGCCGTGTTCTTCCTGCTGCGTGTGGGCGGGGTGCAGATCAACCGGCGGGTTCGTTCCATTCTGGAGGTCGAGTCGGGTTCCAACGATCCGATGGCGATCTTCCTGACCGTGGTCTTTATCGAGTGGATCCTGTCCGGCACCACGGCGGGTGGCCTGGCCACGCTGTTCGCCACGGAATTCCTGTGGCAGATGGGGCTGGGTCTCGCGCTGGGTGTGGCGGGGGGCTATCTGCTGGTGGAGATCGTGAACCGCATGCCGCTCGAGGAGGCGCTGTTTCCGATCGCGGTGATGGCCGGGGCCGTCAGTCTGTTTGCACTGACCGGATGGATGGGCGGCAGCGGGTTCCTGGCCGCCTATGTCGCGGGCATCGTCGCCGGGAACCGGCAGCTGCATGGCGCGAGCCGCCTGCGCCGGCAGCAGGAGGGACTGACCTGGCTGGCCCAGATCAGCATGTTCCTGACCCTCGGACTGCTGGCCACACCCTCGGAGTTTCCGTCGCTCGCATTGCCAGCCCTGGCGCTGGGGCTGTTCTTGATCCTGGTCGCGCGTCCGGTAGCGGTCTGGCTTTGCCTGCTGCCGTTTCGTCAGGACTGGAGGACCACGGCCTTCGTCTCCTGGGTCGGCCTGCGTGGGGCGGTCTCTATCCTGCTGGCCATATTGCCGTTGGTGGCTGGCATCGAAGGCGGCGAGATGTTCTTCAACATCGTGTTCATGATGGTGCTGGTTTCCCTGTTGGTGCAGGGCTGGACGATTCGACCGGTCGCGCGCTGGCTGGGGCTGGTGGTCCCGCCGAAACTGGGCCCGGTGGAGCGCGTGCAACTGGAACTGCCCGGCAGTCCCCGCCACGAACTGGCGGTCTATCGCGTGATCGAGGATAGCCCGGTCCTGCGCGGCGCGCGCCTGCCGCGCTGGGCCCGGCCCTCGTTGGTAGTGCGCGACGGGCGGTCCATCCGCTATCAGCAGGCCCGCCACCTGGTCCCGGGCGATTATGTGTACATCTTTGTTGTGCCCGAATACGTGTCCCTGCTGGACCGACTGTTTGCCAGCCCAAGAATCCCGGGCAAGGACGATGCGGAGTTCTTCGGCGAGTTGCCATTGAATCCGGAAAAGCCGCTGGCGGCCCTGTGCGCGATGTATGGCGTCAGCTGTGATGTCGACGATCCGGAGCTCAGCATCGGCGCATTCCTCGAGCGCGAACTGGGTGGCCAGCCGATCGCCGGCGATCGGGTCAGTTTCGGTGCCGCCGATCTGATCGTGCGCGAGGTTGGCGAGGATGGGCGTGTGGCGCAGGCGGGGCTGGCCTTCATGCGCCGCGGGGCCGGGGGCGACGGGCTCACCCTGCCGTGGCACGGCTGGTGGCGGGCACTGCGCGGCCGGCGTGCCCGGAACCGTTAGCCCTGGAATGTTTCGTGGCGGGCAACTGGCAGGGGCAGCCTCAGCGGCGCACGCCGAAGATCGCCAGGACGAGGCCGACGACGGTCATTATCCCGCCAAGGATCAGGTACAGGCGCGTGTCATCGGTGTAGCGGCCGGTGAATTCCTGGTGCAGCTCCTCGGTCAGGCTTTCGGTGGCGTTGAAGCCCATGACCAGGAGGATAATCCCTCCTGCCAGAAGGGCGAGCCCCAGAATCCGGGTCCAGTGCATGTTGCATGCCTCGGTTGGCGAGTGATCCCCTGACGCTAGCACGGATTGGCGCGTTCGCAGCGTGCGGTAGGCCGCATCGGGGCTACACTGGGCACGTGTTCCACGCCCGTGGCGTATCCATCATGTTGCTGACGTTGCTGTTCATGTTCGCCGTGCTGGCCCTGGGGGTCGCGCTGATGCTGTGGCACGCACGGCTGGTGTTTACGGTGGAGCTGCGTGACGGAACGGCCCGGGTGCGGCGCGGCAAGCCGCCGAGGGCGTTCCTGCGCGGCTGCGAGGACGTGGCCCGCCAGTACCGTCTCAAGCGCGGGCGGATCCATGCGGTGCGCACGGACGGCGGCGTTCAGCTGCGTTTCTCCCGGGATCTCCCGCAGAACACCCACCAGGCCTTTCGCAACGTCTGGCCCCCGCCACCGGGCGGTGGCGGGGGCGGCGGCATGCGCGCGACGGGGTAGGGTCCCGGGCTACTGCGCGCAGAGGCCGCCGTCGACGACGTAGGTGTTGCCGGTGCAGCCGGAGGCGGCGTCGGACAGCAGGAACGCGGCCATGCCGGCGCATTCCTCGTTGTTGACGTAGCGCCCCAGCGGGATGCGCGCCTCGAACGACTGGTGCACCTCGTCGGCGTGGCCGGGGTTCGCCTGTTCCTCGATGGATTCCATCATGCGGTTGGCGACCGGACCCGGGTTGAGCGTGTTGACGCGGATGTTTTCCGGCCCGAGTTCGGCGGCCAGGCACTTCATCATGCCCACCACCGCGTGCTTGCTGGATACGTACGGCGAGAGGCCGCCGAAGCCGCGCAGCCCGGCCACGCTGGAGGTGATGACGATGCTGCCGCCGTTGCCCCGGCGCAGTGCCGGCAGGGCCGCCTCCGCACCCAGGCGCACGCCCTGCACGTTGACGGCGAAGACCTTGTCCCAGGCGGCATCGGTGCGGCTGTCGAACGGGCCGATCTCGCCCTCGATCCCGGCGTTGAGGAACACGCCATCAAGGCGGCCGAAACGATCCAGGGCGGTGGCGACCATGCGCTCGTTGTCCTCGCGCCGGGTCACGTCCACTGCCAGGCCCACCGCGCGCTCGCCGAGCGAGCGGGCGATGTCTTCCACCGGGCCCGCCTCGCGGTCGGTGATGACCAGGCTGGCGCCCTGTTCGTACAGCTTGCGCGCCGTGCTCTCGCCGATGCCCCCGGCGCCGCCGGTGATGGCGATGACCTTGCCTTCCAGACCACTCATGTCGCTTCTCCGTGTCGTTGACCGTGTGGTGAATTCGATGGGACCAACGTATCAGTTTCCGCCGCGGGTTCGCAGATGGAGCAGCCGGCCGATGAATGCGATCCCGAGGATGATCCAGCCGACGGGATACGGCAGCACGCCGGCGAAGAAGGCGGCGAGGGTGGCGAGCAGCAGCAGGCCGATGATCAGCAGCGGGATGTCCATGTACGTTCGAGCCGTGGGTCAGGCGAAGGTTCGTTGTGCCATCGTCCATAATGAGGGGTGTGGCAACGGACGGACGTGACAGGTCGCGGACTCGGGAGGGGAGCTTGGCGGAGCCGCTGCGGGTGGTGGTGTGCCCGGACAGTTTCAAGGGCAGTCTGGCGGCGGAGGAGGTGGCCGCGGCGATGGTGCGCGGCGTGCTTGCGGCGCGGCCGGATGCCCGGGTGCAAGCCCTGCCGATGGCCGATGGCGGCGAGGGCACCGCATGGCGTGTAAGCCGGGCGGCGGGCTGGGAATGGCGCCAGGCGCGGGTCACCGGCCCCGACGGAACGGCGCTGCAGGCCGGCTGGGGACTGGACCCGCAGGGTCGCCGGGCGGTGCTGGACGTCGCCGCGGCCTGCGGTCTCGACCGGATCCCCGCGGGGCGCCGCGATCCCTGGCAGCTGGATACCCGGGGCGTGGGCGAACTGATGCGCGCGGCGCTGGATGCGGGGGCCCGGCATCTGCTGGTGGGCCTGGGCGGCAGTGGCACGGTGGACGGGGGCGCGGGCCTGCTGGCAGCACTGGGCGTGCGGTTCCGGGATGCGGACGGATGTGCGCTGGCGCCGCATCCGGCGGCGCTGGGGGCCCTCGTGCAGGCCGATTTCGCGGAGCTGGATCCTTGCCTGGGCGAGGTCGATATCACGCTGCTGAGCGACGTGGACAACCCGCTGATCGGCCCGCAGGGGGCGGCGGCGGTGTTCGGACCGCAGAAGGGCCTGGCGGTGGACGACGTCGCGGCGATGGATGCGTGCATGCAGCGGCTGGCAGGGGCCATCGAAGCGGCCGGGTGGCTGCGGCGGCCGGTGGATGCCCCGGGCGCCGGGGCGGCCGGCGGGCTGGGCTTCGCACTGGGCTGCGTGCTGGGCGGGACCGCGCGCATGGGGGCGATGTACGTGGCCGACCTGATCGGTCTGGATGCGGCGATGCGTGGGGCGGACCGGGTGATCACCGGCGAGGGCCGGCTGGATGGCCAGACCGCGCATGGCAAGGTGGTGGCCGAGGTGTTGCGTCGCGCCGGGGGGCTGGGCGTGCCGGTAGCGGCGGTGGCCGGTTCCGTGGACGCCGATGCGGACGAACTGGCCGCGCTGGGCCTGACCGATGCGCGCGCCCTGTGTGACGGGAGCCTGTCTCTGGAGGAGGCCATGGCGCATCCGGCCGATGCCATCGCGGCGCGCACCTGTTCCCTGATCGAAGAGGCATGACCCCATGGATCTCGACTCCGTCATCCGGAACTGGCTGGAGCTTGCCGCGCAGGCCCCGTCGTCGCACAACAGCCAGCCGTGGCGGTTCCGCGTGGCGCGTGATGGGGTGGAGGTCTGGACCGACCCGGAGCGGGTCCTGCCGGTCTCCGACCCCGGCGGGCGCGAGCGGGTGATCAGCGTGGGCTGCGCGGTGATGAACCTGCGGGTGGCCGCGGCGGCTGACGGCCGGGGCCTGAACGTGCGTCCGGAACAGGCCGGTCCCGGACCGTACGTGCGCCTGCTGAACACGACCCACGCAGGCGCCGATCTGCAGACGCTGCCGTCGCTG
This sequence comes from Thioalkalivibrio sp. ALE11, assembly GCF_000381205.1. NCBI lineage: Bacteria > Pseudomonadati > Pseudomonadota > Gammaproteobacteria > Chromatiales > Ectothiorhodospiraceae > Thioalkalivibrio > Thioalkalivibrio sp. ALE11. The sequence continues at coordinate 13,592 of NZ_KB906167.1, forward strand.
AAGGAGTGGATCCCGCAACGGCGTTCGTGGCGCGGGCGTTTCCGTCCGGACCCGGTGCCGCCGGAGGTGGTGGATGCGCTGGTCGCCGTGGCGCGCCAGGAGGGCGTCTGGCTGCGGCCGGTGACCGGGACGGAGTCGCGCCGCGAGGTCGTGCGGCTGGTGCGGGAGGCGACGCGCGAGCAGTGGCGCAACCCGGCCTGGCGTGCCGAGCTGGCGCACTGGATGCGCCCGGCGGCTGCAGGCGACGGGCTGCCGGTGGGCCGTCTGACCGGCGGTCTGACCCGCTGGGCGGTGCGCCGGTTGGTGTCGCCCCGGCGGATGGCCCGTGCCGAGGCTCGGGTGGCGAGCCGGGCGCCGGTCCTGCTGGCGCTGGGGACGGGGATCGACGGGCCGATGCAGTCGCTGGCGGCCGGGCAGGGGCTGCAGCGGGTGCTGCTGGAGGCCGCGCGTCACGGGTTCTGCGCGCGCTACCTGAATCAGCCGCTGCAGCTGCCGGAGCGACGCGCGGAGCTGGCAGAGCCGCTGGGTGGCGGGCATCCGCAGCTGCTGTTCGCACTGGGGTGCCCGGACGGGACGCCGCGGGCGACGCCCCGGCGGTCGGTGGAATCGTTGCTCCGGACATGACGCCGGATCGGCCAGGGGGCTGGCCTCCTGCGGGGTGTCGGGTCGGCCAGGGGGCTGGCCTCCTACTTGCCCCCGTGGGAGCCGGCCCTCCGGCCGATTGTGCGTGCGGGCAATCGCCCGTGGAGGAATCAGGCCTCCGGCCGACCGTGGTGCAGCCGGAGGCGGGCCGGATGGTTTCAGGGCCGGCTGTAGGTATAGCCGTTGTTCTGCAGGTGCGAGATGTGGGCAACACCGCTCGGAATGATATCCGCCTCGCGAGCATCGTACAGATCTTCGTGGAGATCGATATTGCGCCCGGCCAGCGTGTTGGCGCAGACCTGGAACTCGACATCCTGGAGTTTCAGGTTGTCCACACGGGCACGCAGGTCATCGTGGTTCCGGGCCGTGTCGAGCAGGCCGAGGCCGTCCCCGTGCATGACTACTTTGATCTCCATGTTGTCTGCGCCGACAGCATTGATGTGATTCTGAATGTTGCCCATCGCCCCCATATACCGGTCGGTGTCGTCGTAATTGACGTGATAGACGACCTTTTGCGTGCCATAACCGTTGTCGTTCGCGAGCGCCGTACCAGACATTGCGAGAGCGGCGGCTGCGGACAGAGCCAGCGGGATCATCATCCGGTTTTTCATGAGCGTACCTCTTCTTGTCATTTTTCTTTTGCACCCACGGGTGCCTGTCGCGTTTGCCAGGGGCTGTTTATGTTGGCGCCCCTGGTACAGGAAGGGACGGGGTGAAAAAAAGTTATATTCCTCATGCATGAAAGATTAGAATTTTAGCTCATGACGATGAAGGCCGTGGTCTGGACGGATCGGCCAGGGGCTGGCCTCCTGTGGGACCGGGACGGCGTGTACGGCGCCGGTCGACTAGCCTATGCTTGAGACGGAAATGATCAGGGAAAGACGGGGGAAGAATGATGCAGGTTGTGGTCCGGGGAGTGAAGATCGAGTGCGTGACCGGCAACATCGTCGAGCAGCACGACATGGACGCCATCGTCAACGCGGCCAATGCCTGGCTGCGCCCGGGCGGGGGCGTGGCCGGGGCCATCCACCATGCGGCGGGGCCGGAGCTGGAGCGTGAATGCCAGGCGCTGGCCCCCATCGAACCGGGTCAGGCCGTGCTGACGGACGGGCACCGGCTGCGCAACCGTTACGTGATCCATTGCCTCGGGCCGGTGTACGGGCGTGACGAACCGGCCAGTCGCCTGCTGGCCTCGTGCTATCGCGAGGCCCTGGCGCGCGCCGAGGAGGCGGGGATCTTCAGCATCGCGTTCCCGGCGCTGTCCACTGGGGCGTTCGGCTACCCCATCGAGGACGCGGCGCGGGTGGCCCTGGAGACGGTGGTGCACCGGACCCCGCATCTGGAATCGGTGCGCTACATCCGCTTCGTGCTGAGCAAGGACGAGGACCGCGACATCCACGCACGCATCCTCAAGGAACTGACGGAGTAATACGGGCTCCGCGGTTCCCCGCTCAGGCGGTCAGGTCGATCTGCTGGACGCTGCCGGTTTCCCCGTCTTCGTTGATCCACAGTCCGGTGGACTCGACCTGGCCGAGCAGGGTGTTGTCTCCGCTGTGCCGCAGGTCGAACGGGGTGCTGACGTGGCCCAGGTAGATGGCGCCGACCCCGACCTCTCCCAGGGCGAGTAGCTGGTCGCGCCCCTGTTCGTCGCGCGTCCACACGCGCAGGCGGTCGTAGACCGGGTCGTCCGCGTCGATCCAGCCGTTGCCGTCGTGGTCGTGGCGGCGCAGCTCGGCAAAGCCGTCGCCGGTGAGCGGGCCGAACAGCTCCGAGCCGTCGTCCACCTTGCCGCTGCCGGAGCGATCGATGGCCAGGAACCCGCTGCCGGGCTGGAGAAAGGCCACCTGCTGTTCGTGGCCGTCGGCATCCAGGTCGAACTCGAAACGGGTGTCGGTGAGGGCGGCCGCCGGTGCATCGAAGTTGATGACCAGCGGATCGTGCAGCTCGGCGTCCATGCCGGCGCTGACGCGGGTGTGCTGCATGAACTCGCGGCTCATGCTGACGGAGAGGTCGATGTCGATCGCCTGGCCGTCGGCGGTGCGCACCATGCCCCGGGCCTCGAAGGACGTGTGCTCGACCTCGATCCGGGTTTCCTCCACCGACCAGGCGATGCCGGCACGGGCCACCGGGGCGGGTCCCCGTGCGTGAGCAGCGGGCGGCGAGAATTCGACCGCCTCGGCATCCTCGGCCGGGTCCGGGCGCAGCTCGGAGGGATCCAGGACCTCGATCTCCCGGCCGGTCAGGCGTTCCACGATCAGGCGCAGCAACTCCATGCGCATGTTGTCCAGCGGGGTGAGCTCGGCATCCGCGGGTGCGGCGCCGACCGTGGAGCGGGCTTCGGTGTGCGGGGTGGCGGCCGGGGCTGACAACGATGGCAGGGCCCTGGGGGATTCGCCGGTTGCCGCGACTGCCGCCGGGGCTGCCGGCGGTGCTGGCAGGTTCGCCGCGTCGGCGCGGGTGGCGGTGACACGTGCCGAGCGGTGCGTGGCCTCGAAGGCGACGCGCTGGCTTGAAAGTTCCAGGGAATGTTCTGCGATGCGCATGGGCGGTGGCCCTCCGGGTACACAACTTCCCGGAGGTAACGGCTGGCGGGCGGCAAACTTTAGCCGCATGGCGGCAAATGGTTGCCGCCATGCCAGGTCAGGCGTGTCGGTCAGGCGGGCGAGTGGTCCGTCTCCCCGGCGGCGAGGCGGTCGGCGTAGTGGTCCCGCGCGAGGTAGGTGTAGATCGCCGGGACCACGAACAGGGTGAACAGCGTGCCGATGGCCATGCCGGCGGCGATGACCAGACCCATGGCGAAGCGCGAGCCGGCGCCGGCGCCGGTGGACATCAGCAGCGGCACCATGGCCACCACGGTGGCGGTGGTGGTCATCAGGATCGGCCGCAGGCGCAGGCTGGCGGCCTCCTCGATCGCGTCGCGCAGCGGGTGCCCCTGGCGCTGCAGCTGGTTGGCGAACTCCACGATCAGGATGCCGTGCTTGGCGATCAGGCCGATCAGCGTCAGCAGGCCCACCTGGGTGTAGATGTTCAGCGAGGTCACGCCCAGGCTGATGAAGATCAGCGCGCCGGCGATGGACATCGGCACGGTGGTCAGGATGATCAGCGGGTCGCGGAACGACTCGAACTGCGCGGCCAGCACCAGGAAGATCACGAGCAGGGCGAAGAAGAACGTCACCACCAGGTCGCCGCCCTCGGCCTTCAGCTGGCGGGATTCACCTGCGTAGTCCACGTTTACGTCCGGCGGCAGTACTTCGGCGGCGATCTCGTCGATCAGCTCCAGCGCCTCGCCGAGGGTCACGCCCGGGGCCGGCACGCCCTGCAGGGTCACCGCGTTGAGCTGCTGGAAGCGGTTCAGCTCTCGTGGCGTGACGGTTTCCTCCAGGGTCACGATGCTGGACAGCGGCACCGGTGTGCCGTCGGCGGTGCGGGTGAACAGCTCCTCCAGCTGCTCCGGGGTCAGGCGGTCGGTGCGCTGCACCTGGGGGATCACGCGGTAGCTGCGGTTCTCCATCGCGAAGCGGCCGGTGTAGCCCCCGGAGAGGAACGTGGCGAGGTCGGCGTTCAGCGTGGTCATGTCGATGCCCAGCTGGGCCGCGCGCTCGCGGTCGATCTTCAGGTCCACCCGCGGCTTGTCGAAGTCGAGATCGGTATCCAGGAAGATGAAGCGCCCGGTGTCCATCGCGCGTTCGGTGATCTCGTCACTGAAGGTCTCCAGCTCCTCGAACGAGGCCGTGGAGTTGAACACCACGCTGACCGGGGCGCCGTCGCCCGGGGTCGGCAGCTGCGGTGGCTGGACCGCGAACACCTCCAGTCCCGGGATGCGGTCCAGTGCCGGCTGCAGGTCTTCTTCCAGGATCGTGTCGGTGTCGCGCTCGCGTTCCTCCCATGGGCTCATCACGAAGCCGCCCAGCGCCTGGTTGGTCGCGCCGGCCATGCCCGGACCGCCGCCGAAGCCGTTGACGATGAAGATGTTGTCCATCTCCGGGATCTCGTCGAACAGGCGGTCGGTCAGGGCCGTGTTCCGTTCCAGGTGGTCGATGCCCATGTGCGGGTCGCCCTCCATGATGGAGAAGGCGAAGCCCTGGTCCTCGGGCGGTTCCAGTTCCGACTGCGAGGTGACGAACAGGAAATAGCACGAGACCAGCACGATCGCGCCGAACATCGCGATGGTGAAGCGGTCGTTGAGGGCCCCGTGCAGGCGCCGCCGGTAGCGCCGGCGCAGACCGTCGAAGCGGTCGTCCAGCCAGGTCTCGATGCGTCCGCGCTGCTGGCCGTCGCCGTGGCGCAGGATCTTCGAACACATCATCGGCGACAGGGTGATGGCGACGATCCCCGAGATCACCACGGTGGCCGCCAGGGTGAAGGCGAACTCGATGAACAGCGTGCCGGTCAGCCCGCCGATGAAGCCCAGCGGCAGGAACACCGCGACCAGCGTGGTGGACATCGCCACGATCGGCCAGGCCAGCTCGCGCGCGCCCTGCAGCGCGGCCTCCATGCGCGACATCCCCTCCTCGATATGCCGCGAGATGTTCTCCAGCATGATGATCGCGTCGTCCACCACGATGCCGATCGCCAGCACCATCGCGAGCAGGGTCAGGAGGTTGAGCGAGAAGCCCATCAGCAGCATCAGCATGAAGGTGCCGACCAGCGACAGCGGCACCGCCACCGCGGGGATGATGACGCTGCGCAGCGAGCCCAGGAAGAGGTAGATCACCACCAGCACGATCAGCAGCGCGAGGGCGATGGTGATCAGCACCTCGTTGATCGCGCTCTCGATGTAGTCGGTGGAGTCGTAGACGATCTCGCCGTTCAGCCCCGACGGCAGCCGTGGTTCCACGCGCTCGTCGAAGACCTCGCGCACCTCGGCGATCACGTCCAGGGCGTTGGCGTCCGGCGCCAGCTCGATCCCCATGAAGGTGGCTGCCTGACCGTTGAAGCGCACCGAGGAGTCGTAGCTCTCCGAGCCCAGTTCCACCTCGGCCACGTCGGCCAGGCGCACCAGGTCGCCATCGGCCTCGAACAGCACCAGCTGCTCGAATTCCTCGACACTCTGCAGGTCGGTGTCGGCGGTGAGGTCGAGGCTGACCATCGAACCCCGGGTCTGGCCGACCGCGGAGAGCACGTTGTTGCCCTCCAGCGCCTGGCGCACGTCGCGCCCGCTGACCCCGTACGAGGCCATGCGGTCGGCGTCCAGCCAGGCCCGCATGGCAAACGCCTCGCCACCGAGGATCTCGGCGCGCTGCACGCCGTTGACGGTGGACAGCTCCGGCTGCACCTCGCGCACGAGGTAGTCGGTGATCTGGTTGTTGTCGAGCTGTTCGGAATAGAACGACAGGTACATCGCCGCGACGTCGTCGCCCACCGACAGGTCCACCACCGGGTCCTCGGCCTCGGCCGGGAGCTCGGAGCGGATCTTGTCGACCTGTGCGGAGATCTGGGTCAGCGCCTCGTTGGGGTCGTAGTCCAGTTCCAGATGCGCCTGCACGGTGCTGGTACCCGCCATGCTGGAGGAGACGATGTAGTCGATGCCCTCGGCCTCGGCGACCTCGCGCTCCATCGGGGTGGTGATGAAGCCCTCGACCAGATCGGCTTCCGCCCCGATATACGAGGTGCTGACGGTCACCACCGCGTTCTGCACCTCGGGGAACTGGCGGACGTTCAGGTCCACCACCGCGCGGATGCCGAACAGCAGGATGAACAGGCTGACCACCGTGGCCAGCACCGGTTTCTGAATGAAGACGTCGGTGAAACGCATGCTCGTGGCCCGGGTCAGCGAGTGTCCGGGTGCGGGTCGCGCTCGGCATCCGGCCGGGCGTCTTCGGTGATGTTCACCGGGGTGTCGTTCTGCAGCTTGAGCAGGCCGCTGGCGGCCACGGTGTCGCCTTCCTCCAGCCCGTCGCGGATGCGGATCAGGTCGCCGCGCCGTTCGCCGGTCTCGACCAGACGCTGTTCCACCCGCTTCTGCCCGTCATCGTCCTCGAACACCACGAACGCCGACTGGCCCCACGGGGCGTGGCGGATAGCGGTCTGCGGCACCACCAGTCCTTCCTCGGCCTCGCCGCGTTCCAGCGTCACGCGGGCGAACTGTCCCGGGCGCAGGCGGTGGTCCTCGTTGTCGAGGGTGGCCTGCACGCGGAACATGCGCGACGCGGGACGCACCCGCGGCTCGATGGCGGTGATGACACCGGTGACAACGGCGTCGTGCGCATCGGTGCGGATACGCACTTCCTGGCCCGGTTCGACTTCGCTCAGGCGTCGTTCGGGCAGGGTGAAGTTGAGGTGGATCGGGTCCAGGGTCTGCAGTTCGACCACCGGATCGCCGGGGCCGACGAACTGCCCCTCGTCGATCTGGCGGATGCTCAGCTGGCCGTCGAACGGCGCGCGCAGGCGCTTCTGCCGGATGCGCTCTTCCTGCGAGCGCACGGCGGCGCGCGCCTGTTCCGCTTCGGTCTGCCGGCGCTGCAGTTCGGAGTCGGAGATGCTGTCGCGCTCGGCCAGCCCGCGGGCGCGCTGCAGCTCGCTTTCGGCCAGCATGGCCGCGGCCTGCAGGCTCTCCAGCTCGGCGCGGTCGAGGGCGGTGTCCAGCTCCACCAGGGTCTCGCCTTCGACTACTTCGGTGCCACTGGAGAACAGGATACGATCCACCAGGCCCTGGCTCTGGAAGCTCAGGGTCGCGCCGCGCACCGCCTCGAGACTGCCGATGGCGCGGGTCTCGGGCGTCCAAGCGTCGGTCTCGACGGTGGCCGCGTTGATGGTCGCCTCGGGTTCGGGCATCTCTTCGAAATATTCGGCGATCTGCTGGTCCATGAAGGCCTTGAACCCGAAGATCCCGCCCAGTACCACGGCCACGCCGAACAGCATGTAGAAGAAACGGCGGCTCACTGGAAGGTCTCCTGCAGCACGGCGCGCACGCGCTCGGTCTCCGCGCGCACCACCGAGGGTTCGTCGGGGTCCACGCGCGGTTCCCAGCGCCAGCCGGTCATCAGGGCGTGGAAGTGCCGGATCAGGTGATCCAGCGGCTGGCCGATGTCATAGGCCTCCAGCAGGCCGCGCGCATTCGCGAGGTTCTGCATGCCCAGGTTCAGGGCCCAGGGGCCGAGCCCCATCTCTTCGGCGGAGATCTCCTTGGGCGGGGGCAGGTCGCCGTTTTCGCGGGCCCTTTCCACCACGCCACTCACGGCATCGCTGATGGGCTGGGCGGCCGTGAGCAGGGCCTCCCGGCGTTCCTGCGAGATCTGCGCCCAGACCGCTTCGGTGAGCAGGTACTGCATCAGGCGGTAGTGGTCCGGGTTGGCGGCGGCAAAATCGAGATCCGTCAGTACGATCGCCAGCATCTGCGAGCGCGTGCCCAGGGGCAGCTCCGGCAGCCGGCGGAAGCGTTCGGCGTGCTGGATGGTGGTGCGTGTCGCCACCGCGGCCAGCAGATCCTCCTTGGAGGCGAAGTGCTGGTACAGCGTGCCAGTGGCGTATTCGCAGGCGGCCGCCAGCTTCGACATCTGCAGGGCCAGCAGGCCGTCCGTGCGGATCAGCTCGTGGGCCTTGTCGATGAACAGCTGTTCGCGTGCCTGGCGCTCGCGTTGCTTGCGGTCTTCGGTTCCCATGAGGCGGCAGGCTAGCGAACCCGGAACGGTTTGTGAACCAGGTTCATGGATTGTGTCGGGTTCGTTCTGTCGACTGGAACACGCTGCGGCTGCTCGACGTCTGCCGGGGGACCGGTTCCATATCCCTGCCGGCCAGCGGGAAAGTATCCTTGAGGGGAAGGCAGGCCACGAGGAAGGCCCATGAAGACGCTGCGCGAACGGATGGCCGACAACGGCTTCGAATCGAATATCGACTATGCCCATCATGTGGACTGTGTGCTGGCCCAGGCGGGCGGTTCGATCCCCACGCTGAACGTGGAGGGGGACTCGGGGCGGCGCAAGACCGCTTTCGCCAACGCCCTGGCCGCGGCACTGGAAGTCCCGCACGTGCTGTATCACGACTTCACCCAGGCGCATGATCCGGCACCGACGGCGCAGCCGCCGTCCAACCCGGAGGAGGACGGAGTCGAGGAACCGCCGATCCCGGCCTTCGACCGCGAGGTCTCCAGTGCCTGTGCGTACTCCGAGGGCGAACGCACCATCCTGATCCTGGATCAGCTGCAGGCGGCGGACTTCCGCGAGCACCTGCGGCTGTACCGCTTCGTGGTGGATGGCGAGTGGTCCATGGGCGGGGCGTCGTTCGTGGCCAGTCGGGAGCGGCTGATGCTGGTCCTGATCTCCGAGGAACCGGTCTATCATTCGTTGAAGAAGGTCGGTTTCAGCGTGTGGGTGCCGCGTGCCTCGGTGGGCGAGTCGGATTATCGCCCGGAGGACTTTGGCCTGGGGCCGGAGGCCGAAGGGCTGATGAACGGGCTCGGGGAGCTGTTCCGGGCGCTGGGTGTGCAGCCCACGCCATCGGAGTTCCAGCGGCTGCTGGACGACATCCGCAACCGCGTGCGGACCCGCGAGGAGCTGACCCATTCGATCTTCGGCCGGACCGAGGGGATCGACCACACGCTGCTGGTGTCCGATGCGATCCAGCAGCGCATAGAGCGGCTGATGCCGGAGCTGTGGGAGTTCGTGGGGTCGGAGCACGTGGAACTTTCCGGCGTGCCCCCGGATCCCGAGTAGACGGATACCGGGCCGCAGGGCCCGGGTCGCACGCAGGGGAGGATGGCCATGGTACGGACGGGACGGACAGTGGCCGCGGGCTGGCGGCTTGCGGGTGTGGCGGGACTGATCCTGTTGCTGGCGGGCTGCGGACGGGCCTTTCCCGAGCCCGCTCCCGAGCGCGAGTTTGCCGACGGGCTGTCGGCGCAGACCCTGTTCGACCGCACGCTGGAGGCGCACGGGGGCGATCTACGCGAGGATCCGCGCGATTTCAACATGGCCACCGACGGCGAGTGGGGACGCATGATCCAGCGCGTGCAGCCGCTGGTGGCGGATACCGGTTTCCGCGGACGCTCGGAAGAACGCTATCGCCCGGCGGATTCGCTGTATGTGCGCGAGTACACCGGGCCCGAGGGCGTAAAGCACGTGTTCCGCCACGAGGGCACGATCAGCGTGTACTACAACGGGGAGTTCGAGACCGATCCGGACCGGGTCGCCGCCACCGCAATGACCATCGACGCCGGCGAGCTGTTCCATTTCGGCCCCAGTTTCGTGAAGCACCGCGCCACCGATCTGCAGCGCCTGCCGGACCGTCGCGAGGACGGGGTGGATTATCACCGCGTGCTGGCGACCATCGAACCGGGCTTCGGCTTTGCCGAACGCGACGAAGTGGTGATGTGGATCCATCCGGAGACCGACCGGCTGTACCGCGTGCACATCACGCTGGAGGGCTTCGAACGCACGCAGGGGGCGCACGTGGACACCACGTTCCTGGAGTACGAGGAAGTCGGACCGTATGTCCTGCCGTCGCGCTTCGAGGAACGGGTGCGTGGCCCGCTGCGCCTGCACGTCCACGACTGGTGGGTGACCGGACGCGACATGGACCGTGGCTGGGACATCGAGGACGTGCGCGGACCGGGGTTCTCGGGCGCGGCCGAGCCGCCGGCCGCCGAGGAATAAGCCGTTCGCTGATAGACTGGCGCCTTTTCCGGATACGGATAACCGCAAGAGGGCGTGATGGCGCAGGGTTTCTGGGCACGACTGGGGCGGCAGATGCCGCTGATCCTGGCGGTGGCAACGGTGATCTCGCTGCTGGGGGCCATGCTGGTGCGTGGCGGGAGTTCACTCGGGTTCGTGGCGGCGTTCGTGGTGCTGCTGCCGCTGACACTGGCGGCGGCGCTGATCCGCTGGTGGCCGGGCGGGCGTTCGGCCCGCGAGGTCTGTCGTGGCGAGCGCGTGCGCCGCGCCCTGTGGATGCTGGCGGTGGCGCTGATGCTCTCCGCGGTCATCACCCTGGTGGCGGGTGTGGCCTGGTCCGGGGCGCGCGTCGGCAACATGCTGCTGGTGGCGGGCATCCTGCTGTTGCCGCCGGCGGTGCTGATCAGCCTGCTGGTGATCCTGGGGCGGCGTTCCATCGAACTGCGCGAAGAGCTGGAGCCCGGGGCGCATGTGGAGCTGGAGACCAATGCCCACTGGGCGGTGTTTCTGCCGGCGTTGGGGGTGCTGGGGCTCACGGCGCTGCTGGCCATCGGCCCGCTCGGGGTGTGGGGGCTGGGCGCGGCCGCGGTGCTCTACCTGGTGGTCCTGCCGGGGCTGGCGATTCGGGGGCTGGCCAGTTTCGTCAACTCCGAGGCGGTGCTGACCGATCGTTACCTCCACGTTGCGAGCGGGCTCCTGTGGCAGCGCGCGGTGCGCTTCGATCTCAAGAGAGTCGGCGACATCGGCGTGAAGCAGCACTGGCTGGGTCGGCGCCTGGGCTTCGGCAAGGTCACGGTGGTGGATGCCGACGGGCACGCGAAGGTGGTGCCCGGCCTGCGCGACCCGGCCGGTCTGGTGCAGCGGGCCCGGGCCCGGCTCTAACTTTTCGATTGCCCAATAGGTGAGATCTATCAAAGTCATGTGAACTCGATAATGGCTTTTATGGCTGCTCCTGCTATACCTCAGGACAGGGATACGCATGGATCGAACGAGATCGCTTGCGTGCGTGTCCACGAATACAACGCAAGAAGGAGAGAGAGATGGCAGGAGACAAAGCGAACGCCGAAGGCAAGTGCCCGGTGATGCACGGAAGCCGTACCCGCAACGATGCCGGCGGCGGTGGCCCGCGTGACTGGTGGCCCCACCAGCTGAATCTGGGCATCCTGCACCAGCACGGGATCGAGTCCGACCCGCTGGGGCCGGAGTTTGACTACGCCGAGGCGTTCAGCCAGCTGGACCTGAAGGCGGTCAAACAGGATCTGGCCGATCTGATGACCGACTCGCAGGACTGGTGGCCGGCCGACTACGGCCATTACGGCCCGTTGCTGATCCGCATGGCCTGGCACGCCGCCGGGACCTATCGCACCGCCGACGGCCGGGGCGGGGCGTCCACGGGCAACCAGCGGTTCGCCCCCATCAACAGCTGGCCGGACAACGCCAACCTCGACAAGGCGCGGCGTCTGCTGTGGCCGATCAAGCAGAAATACGGCAACAAGATCTCCTGGGCCGACCTGTACATCCTGGCCGGCAACGTGGCGCTGGAGTCCATGGGCTTCGAGACCTTCGGCTTCGGTGGCGGTCGCGAGGACATCTGGGCGCCGGAAGAGGACATCTACTGGGGTGCCGAGGACGAGTGGCTGGCGACCAGCGATCACGCGAAGAGCCGCTACTCCGGCGAGCGTGAACTCGAGAATCCGCTGGCCGCGGTACAGATGGGCCTGATCTACGTGAACCCCGAGGGTCCGGACGGCAACCCCGATCCGCTCAAGTCGGCGCACGACATCCGCGAGACCTTCGAGCGCATGGCGATGAACGACTACGAGACGGTGGCGCTGACCGCCGGCGGGCACACCTTTGGCAAGGTGCATGGCGCGGGGGATGCCGCCCACGTGGGACCGGAGCCGGAGGCCGCGCCGCTGGAGGAGATGGGTCTGGGCTGGAAGAGCAGCTATGGTTCCGGCAAGGGCCGCGACACCATCACCAGCGGGCTGGAGGGATCCTGGACCCCGACCCCGCGCCAGTGGGACATGAGCTACCTGGAGGTGCTGTTCAAGTACGACTGGGAGCTGTCGAAGAGCCCGGCCGGGGCCTCGCAGTGGGTGCCGAAGAACCTCGCCGACGAGGACCACGCCCCGGACGCTGAGGACCCGTCGCAGAAGGTGGGCATCATGATGACCACCGCCGACATGGCGATGCGCGAGGATCCCGAGTACCGCAAGATCGCCCTGCACTTCAAGGAGAACCCGGAGGAGTTCGCCGACGCCTTCGCGCGCGCCTGGTTCAAGCTGACGCACCGTGACATGGGGCCGAAGGATCGCTATCTCGGACCGGAAGTCCCCGCCGAGGACCTGATCTGGCAGGACCCGGTGCCGCCGGTGGATCACGTGCTGATCGACGAGCAGGACGCCGAACGGCTGAAGGCCGGGATCCTCGCGACCGGGCTGACGGTGCAGGAGCTGGTGGCCACGGCGTGGAACTCGGCCTGCACCTTCCGTCAGTCGGACAAGCGTGGCGGGGCCAACGGGGCCCGCATCCGCCTGGCGCCGCAGAAGGACTGGGAGGCGTTCGAGCCGCAGCAGCTGGCGAAGGTGCTGGACCGGCTGGAGGGCGTGCGCAAGGCCTTCAACGACGAGCAGTATGGCGACAAGCGCATCTCCCTGGCCGACATGATCGTGCTGGGCGGGGCGGCCGCCATCGAGAAGGCCGCGGCGGATGCCGGGCATACGGTGTACGTACCGTTCGTCCCCGGACGCACGGATGCGACCGAGGAGCAAACCGACGCCGAGTCCTTCGAGCCGATGAAGCCCGAAGCCGACGGTTTCCGCAACTACCGCCGGGCGCGCTTCACCGTGGCCGAAGAGGAGATGTTGCTGGACCGTGCCCAGCTGCTGGGCCTGACGGCCCCCGAGATGACGGTGCTGGTGGGCGGCATGCGGGCACTGGATGCCAACCACGGCGGCTCGAAGGACGGCGTGCTGACCGAGCGTCCCGGGCAGCTGACCAACGACTTCTTCGTGAACCTGGTCGACATGGGCATCGAATGGCAGCCCGTGGGCGAGGAGGCCGATCGCTTCGAGGGGCGTGACCGCGCCACCGGCGAGGTGAAGTGGACCGGGACCCGCGTGGACCTGGTGTTCGGCTCCAACTCGCAGCTGCGGGCCCTGGCCGAGGCCTATGCCCAGGACGACGCGGCGGAGAAATTCGTCTGGGACTTCGTCGATGCCTGGAACAAGGTGATGAACGCGGATCGCTTCGATCTGATGTAAGACGAGTGCCGTAAAACCGGAGCCCGCCCCGCTTTGTTCGCCTGTGGGAACCTGCTTGCAGGCGAACAGGGGGCGGGCCCCGGTTCCTTTTTCCCGGCCCTACTCCTGTTCGGGCAGGGTGGTGTCGAACTCCACCTCCACCGAGCGCGTGCGCGACGGATCCGTCTCCTCGCTCAGCGGATTCTCCCGGTGGTGCAACTCGCCCGAAACCCGGCCGCTGATGCGGGCGGTGTCCCCGTCGACCTCCAGGCGGTCGAATTCGTACTCCACATTCTCGAGCTGGTCGTTGCCCACGAAATCGGGGCCGCCGGCCTGTTCGTGGTAGTAGCTGATCTCCACCCTGCCCACGTTGTCGTTGAAGGTCGTTACGCTGACGATCAGTGAACCCAGGGGGTTGGGCGTGCTGCCGTCGCGCAGCCCGTGCAGGTTGAACAGGCGGGCCCCCGCCGGCAGGTCGGTGAAGAAGGCCGGTCCTCCGTCATCCGTGTCGAAACGCTCCCAGGTCCGTTCGTCGCCATCGATCGTGCCGCTCATCACCACCTCGCCGGCGAGGGCCTGTCCGCCGGCCAGCGCGAGGGCGGCACCGGCCGCCAGACCCGTCAGAAGGGTCGCTCGGGTGCGGGTATTCGGTTTCGTCGGCTGCATGCTGCCTCCAGTGGAAGGGATATTGCGAACAGCCTAAACTGCGCCCCTCCCGCCGTCGCCCCTCAAACGCAGGGGACATCGATCTTCGCCGGCTGCGTGGCGCTGCTCTACTGGATCAAGGGCACCCAGACATCCGCAACGCCCTCGATCGGGCTGCCTGACGCGGGGCTGCCCGGCGCGCATCACTCGCAGGTGCCGACGGCTTCGGGCGGACAGCGCGAGCCGTCCGGCCACAGCGCACGGCCCAGGCGGGCCCCGCTCAGTTCGGCGTCCTGCGGGTTGGCTTCGCGAAAGTCCACGTGGCGCAGGTCGGCGCCCGAGAAGTCCGCACCGGCCAGCTCCGCGCCACGCAGGGTGGCGCCCCGCAGCCGGGCGTCCGTCAGGCGTGCGTCGGCCAGGCTTGCGTGGGTCAGGTCGGCGAATTCCAGCAGGGCCCCGTCCAGTCGGGCCCCCTGCAGGCGGGCGCCGGGCAGTCGGGCCTCGCGCAGGCTGGCCCGCGTCAGATCCGCCTCGCGCAGGTCGGCCACCGGTATCTCGCAGCGATTCCAGTTGACCTCCGGAGCGGGCGCGGCCGAGCAGTCGCGGCCGGTGGTCTCCGGCGGCGGTTCGCGCAGCAGCCACAGCAGGAGGATCGCCACCGCCAGCGTCGCCCCCAGCGTGGCCCAGCGGCGAGGCCCGCGGAGGATCGCGGGCACGTGCCGTGCCGGGAGGGTCAGCAGTTCCGCCCACTGCTGACGATGGGTCACGGTCTCGGGCGATTCGGGCCGGCGCCGCTCGCCCTCACGACGTTCAAGGAGTTCCGGCGGGGTGTCTTCGTCCGGGGCCCGGCGTTCGCGCAGGCGCTCGTCCTCGCGCAGTCGGGCCTGCTGCAGCCGTTCCAGCCCCTCCGGGGTGTCGGCATGCAGCAGTTCCTCCGGGATCAGCCCGGGCACCTCGCGCAGCGGGTACCACAGGTGCGGCGTCGGCCCGACTTCGTCGTCCGGAGTGAGCCGACCGAGGATCAGGTAGCGCCGGATCAGGTGGGCAGGAAACGGCCCGTGCACCTCGCCGTCGCGCCGGGTGTACCACAGCTCGTAGCCCTCGCTGTCCCGTTCCGGCGTCTCGTCCGGCTCCCCGCTCATGGCTGTCTCCGTGCTCGTCTGTCTGCAGTGTAGTGGCCGCCCGCCCGGGTGGCGACACCGGGGCAATGTCGTGGTGGCAAGGCCGGGGCCCGCAAGACCACCCGGTTTGCGCGGTTGTGTTGCCGGGGGTGTGATGGCGTTCGCATAGTGCATTTCGCGCGTCGTTCGTGGGGGATGCATGCAGTTTTCGCAACGGGTGCAGCGGATCAGCGGGCGCCTGGTGAATGCGATCACCCTGGCGTTCGTGATCCTGCTGGCGGGGATGCTGGTGGTGGTGGCCAACAGCGTCTGGCAGAACCAGCGGCTGCTGGACGAGCTCCACCACATGACCGAGGAACGGGCCCAGCGGATCCAGCTGGCGTCCGATCTGCTCGAGGCGGCCTACAACCGGCACCAGACGATGGTGAATCAGGTGCTGACGGATGATCCGTTCGAGCGCGACGATCTGTTGATGGAGTATCACCGCTGGGGTCACCACGTCGGCGAGGTCCGCGAGGCCCTGGACGAGCGCGTGACCGAGGCGGTGGCCCGCGAGCGGCTGGAGGAGCAGGATGCCCTGATCCCGGAGATCGTGGAGCTGCAGGACGAGGTGGTGGATCTCGCAGCGCGCGACGAGATCGAGCCGGCGATGGCGATCCTGAGCGACCGTCTGTTCGATCTGGACCGGGAGTTCGACATCTCGATCGAGGAGCTGCGGGCCCACGAGCGGGCGCAGATGGAGGCCGCGGCCGAACGTGCGCGCGAGGTCGGGGCCAATACGCAGCGGTTCATGCTGGTGTTCGGGGGAGGCGCCGTGCTGTTTGCCCTGGCCCTGACGCTGGTGACCCGCCGGACGCTGGTGGCGATGCATCATGACCTGCGGGAACAGGCCTCCCGGCTGGAGGAGGCCGGCCGTCGGCTGGAGCACGAGGCCACGCACGACGCCCTGACCGGCCTGCCCAACCGGCGTGCCTTCTATCGACAGCTGGAGGACGCGATCGAGCGCGGCCGCGAGACCGGCGAAACGTTCTCGGTGGCCTTCATCGATCTGGACCAGTTCAAGCCGGTGAATGACCGCCTGGGGCATGCCGCGGGGGACGAGCTGCTGGGCGTTGTGGCCCGGCGGCTGCAGGAGGCGGTTCCGGAGGCCGCGTATGTGGCGCGGGTGGGCGGCGACGAATTCGCCGTGCTGCTGGCGGGCGAGGGGGCGTCGGAGACGGCCGGCGAGCGGCTGAAGGCCGCGGTGAGCCGGCCGGCGCAGCTGGCCGCAGGCGAGGTGACGCCCGCGATGACCCTGGGCTGGGCCTGCGGCCCGGGAGACGGTGATCCGGATACGCTGCTGGGGCGCGCCGATCGCGAGATGTACGCCCGCAAGGCGGGGCGTACCCCGGCGCCGTCCTTGTAGCGACGGGTCACCGTGCGAAGAGGTCCACCAGAGCCCGGCCGGACCTTGCGGACGCACTTTCCCGGAGGTTTCCATTTCCTTTGACCTTCGGGGGCGCCTACCATATGCGCTCCGAAGTACCGAGAACCGGGGCCGGTGGAAGGCCACGGCGCGCAACGATGAACGATCCCTATACTGTCCCGCCACGACCCCGTCTGGGGGTCTCGCGCTGCCTGCTGGGCGAGCGGGTGCGCTACGATGGCGGCCACCGCCGCGACGACTGGCTGACGCAGGTGCTGCTCCCGCATGTGGAGCCCGTGGCGCTGTGTCCGGAGGCCGAGGCCGGTCTGGGAACGCCGCGCGAGCCGATGCAGCTGGAGCGCGGCCCCGGCGAACGGCTGCGTCTGCGCGGACGCGAGAGCGGGCAGGACCATGCGCCGGCCCTGAAGGCCTGGATCGACCGGCGGCTGTCGGAGTTGGAGGGCGCGGACGGGCCCGACGGGTATCTGCTGAAGGCACGTTCGCCCAGTTGCGGGCGCGCCGTGCCGGTCAACGGTCAGCGCGAGCCGCGTCCGGGACTGTTCGCCGCGGCGCTGGACACGGCCGACCCGTCACGGCTGCTGGTGGACGAGAGCGTGCTGCACGATGCGCCGGCGCGCGAGGCGTTCGTGATCCGGCTGTTCGCGCTGTCGCGGCTGCGCGAGCGCCTGGCTGGCGAGTGGAGCGCCGGTGACCTGTCGGCCTTCCATGCGCGCGAGAAGATGCTGCTGCTGGCCCATGGCCGGCCGGACTACGATCGCCTGGGTCGCCTGGCGGCGGCCGCCGGGACGCGTCCGCGCGCGGAGCTGGCGGCCGAATATGCAGAGGTGTTTGCCCGGGCGCTGGCGCGCGGGACCACGCGCGGCGCGCACGTGAACGTGCTGCAGCATCTGCTGGGGCATTTCCGCGAATATCTGCCCGCGGACGAACGCGCGGACCTGCAGGCCGCCATCGAGGACTTCGGTGCGGGCCGCCGGGACCGCATGTCGGTGGTACGCCGGCTGCGGGAGCACGCGGATGCGCTGCAACTGGACTGGGTGCGCCGGCAGAGCTATCTGCGGCCGGCGCCGGATGAACTGCTGACGGGTGAAGACCCCGCGAACGAATGACTGCCGAATCCGATCTGATCATTCTCCGCCAGGCGCCGGAGATTCACCTGAAGGCGCCCGGCACGCGGCGCCATTTCACCCGCATCCTGCAGCGCAACCTGCGCCGGGCACTGGAGGACGTGCCGCACCGTCTGGCCACCGCACAGGGGCGCCTGCTGCTGCGCACGGCGGAGCGCGAGCGGGCGCTGGAGATCCTGCCGCGGGTGTTCGGCCTGAGCACCTTTTCGCCGGTGGTGGCCGAGGTCGAGCCGGAGCTGGAGGCCATTGTCGACGGCGTGCGGCGGCATTTCACCGAGGTGGTGCGCGGCCGGACCTATGCGGTGCGCTGCAAGCGCCAGGGCACCAAGCGCGTGTCGGCCACCCGCATCGAGCGCGAGGCCGGTGCGGTGCTCAACGGTCCCGGGCAGGTGAACCTGGATGCGCCCGACGTCACCGTGCGCATCGATCTGCAGGAGGACCGGGCCTGGCTGTTCAGTGAGCGGCGGCGCGGGGCCGGCGGGCTGCCGCTGGGAGTGCAGGGGCGCACCCTGGTGCTGCTGTCCGGGGGCTTCGATTCGGCGGTGGCCGCCTGGTACATGATGCGTCGTGGCACCACGGCGGATTTCGTGTTCTGCAACCTCGGCGGGGCCACGCACGAGGCGATGGTGGCGGCGATCGCGCGGCGTCTGGCGGGCGACTGGGCGCATGGCACCCGTCCGCGGCTGTACGTGGTCGATTTCGAGGCGGTAGTGGAGGACCTGCGCGCCAGCCTTCCGGGCGACATGTGGCAGATCGTGCTCAAACGGCTGATGTACCGTGCGGCTGAGGCGGTGGCGGCGCGCAGCGGGGCCGAGGCCCTGGTCACCGGCGAGGCGCTGAGTCAGGTGTCCTCGCAGACCCTGTCCAATCTGCAGACCATCGACGCGGTGGCCACGCTGCCGGTGCTGCGGCCGTTGATCGGTTTCGACAAGCAGGAGATCACCGACCGTGCGCGGGCGATCGGCACCTTCGAGCTGAGCGAGCGGGTGCCGGAGTTCTGCGCGCTGACGGAGCAGCCGCCGCTGGTCGAGAGCCGGACCTCGCGCATCGAACGGGCGGAAGAAGCGCTGGATCCGGCCATTCTGCAGCAGGCGATCGACTCGGTGTGCGAGCGCGATCCGCTGGCGGCGGATGACGGACCGGACGGGGTCGCGGGCGAGGGCGAAGGGATCTTCGTGGACCGCATCCCCGAGGGGGCCACGGTGATCGACTGCCAGCCACCGGAGGCCTACCGGCAATGGCACTGGCCGGGGGCGGAAAACCACCCGGCCGACACCCTGCTGCACACGTTCGCCGACTGGCCCGCCGACCGCGAATACGTGCTCTACTGCCAGCGCGGCAGCAATTCGGCGGTGATCGCCGAGCGCATGCAGCGGGCCGGGTTCCGCGCGCGGGCCTTCCGCGGCGGGCTGAACCGCCTGAAAAGGCAGGAGGCCAGCCCCCTGGCCGATTCGGCGCAAGGGGTTACCCGGACGTAGGATCGGCCGGAGGGCCGGCCTCCTACGCGGCCGGGTCCAACCGTAGGAGGCCAGCCTCTGGCCGATTCGGCGCAGGGGGTTACCCCCGGACGTGAAATCGGCCGGAGGGCCGGCCTCCTGCCGGGGCAGGGTTTGACCGTAGGAGGCCAGCCTCTGGCCGATTCGGCGCAGGGGGTTGCCCGGACGTGAAATCGGCCGGAGGGCCGGCCTCCTACGTGGCCGGGTGCAACCGTAGGAGACCAGCCCCCTGGCCGATTCAAGGCCCGATCGGGGAGGGCGCCGGATACAAAAAAGGCCCGACCAGAAGGCCGGGCCCGGGGGCAGCGCGAGGCTGCCGGTGCGTTCCCTGGACGGGATCAGTTACGGGCGCAGGCCACCCATTCGTCGACCAGCCCGGCCTCGTCATTGAAGAACTTGTCCACCGCGTGGCCGGTGGACTCCTCGTCGGCCAGGTACATGTACTCGTTGAGCAGGTCGATGTCGATGTTCATGCAGCCGGCAAAGGCGGCGACCTCGGGATGGTCGTCGGCAAAGCCGGTGCGCGACATGGCGTGGATGGATTCGGCACCGCCCAGGGCACCCTTCGGATCCTCGAGGTATTCAAGCTCGTAGGCACCCAGCTTCCAGTGCGGGCTCCAGCCGGTGACCACGATGGCGTCGTCACGACGGATGGCGCGGTCGAGCGCGGCGGTCATGGCGGCGTCGGAGGCCTCGATCAGGGTGTAATCCAGCTCGTATTCCTCGATGGTGTCGTGCGACAGACGGGTCAGACCGGCGCCCGGGTCGATGCCCTGGATCTCGCCGTTCAGGCGATCGCGCCATTCGTCATCGCGCAGGTCTTCGATGGAGGTCAGGCCTTCGGCGTGCAGCGAGGCGGGCACCAGCCAGCCCAGCTTGGCATTGTCGTACAGCACGCCCAGGTCAACGATGTCATCGCCGAACTGGTCGATGTAGTCCTCGTGGGTTATCGGCTGCCAGGACATCAGCATCAGGTCGAGGTCGCCCCCGGCCAGACCGGCGTACTGCGGGGCGATGTCGGTCTGCACCAGCTCCACGCCGGTGTCCAGGCGTTCCTGGATCACGCGGTCGGCGACCTGGGTGATGAACTCGGCATCGGCCCAGGCGGTCCAGCCGATGCGCACGTCGTCCGCCTGTGCGGCGGAGGTCGCCATGCCCAGGGACAGGGCGGCGGCCGTGGCGGTCGTCAGCAGTTTCTTCTTCATCATGGTTACGGTTCTCCTTGTTGCTTCTTGAGCATCCGGCCGCCGGGATTCGGGGCGGCCGCGTGGATGAACGGATGATCAGGCATCGGCCTTCTGCCGGCCGCTGAAGAACCAGCGCAGCAGATTGCCGTAGGCATTGCCCTCGCGCCGGCGCTGGCCAAAACTCTGACTGATACGGTCGAGCAGGATCGCGAGGAACACCACGGCCAGACCGCCCTCGAAGCCGACGCCGACCTGCAGACGCTGGATGCCGGTGAGCACGGTGCCGCCGAGGCCGCCGGCGCCGATCATCGACGCGATCACCACCATGGACAGCGCCAGCATGATGGTCTGGTTGATGCCGGCCATGATCGACGGCATCGCCAGCGGCAGCTGGATCTTGAACAATAGCTGACGCGGGGTGCAGCCGAAAGCCTGTCCCGCCTCCACGTGCTCGCGGCTGACCTGGCGGATGCCGAGGTTGGTCAGACGCACCGCCGGCGGCATGGCGAAGATCAGCGTGGCGATCGCGCCGGGCACGGTCCCCAGACCGAAGAAGATCGCCGCCGGGATCAGATACACGAACGGTGGCATGGTCTGCATCAGATCCAGCACCGGGCGTACCAGCATCTCCACGGTGTCGTTGCGCGACATCGCGATGCCGATCGGCAGGCCGATGATCAGGGCGGCGATGGACGAGGCGACCACCAGCGACAGGGTGCGGATGGTCTCCGGCCACAGCTCCATCGAGAAGATCAGCAGCAGCGCCACCGCCGCGAACAGGCCGAAACGCCAGCCGACCCGCCAGATCCCGCCAAGAACAATCAATACGGCGAGTACCCAGGGTGGCGGGAACCACAGCAGCGCCTGAACGGTTTCCGAGAACACCCCGAGGCCAAAGGCCACGAGCAGCGCGCCGGTGGTGATGGCTCCGATCTTGTGTCCGAAGCGCATCCATACGCCTCCGGCAATCAGGAAGGCGGTCAGCCACAGCGGGTAAAGCAGGAGGAACTCGGTCGCGTCCACCAGGGCGCGGATGACCGCCTCGATCCCGTCCAGCAGCCCCTCGAGGTTGTCGCTGATCCAGTCGACCCCGTCCTCGATCCAGTCACCGATGGTGATCGGTTCCAGTACGGTCTCGCTGAACCACTCGGCCAGTGATTCGAGCGGTCCGACGGTTTCGTGGTCCTGGATGTCCGGTTCGTCTTGCGTCATGGGGGATGGGCCTACTGATGGGTCCGGTCGAGGGTTTGCAGGAGGTCGCGCTGCGACAGGGTCCCGATGAAACGGCCGTCTTCCACCACGACCAGCGGCCAGTCACTGGCGGCGGCGCGGCCGAGGACATCGGACATGGCGGTAGAGGCCTCCACCGTGTCGATGCCGTCGATGCGTGCGGCGTCGAGATCGGCGGCGTCCGTCAGGCTGTGTGCGGAGACCAGGCCGCGGAAGCGTGCCCCTTCGTCCAGCAGCACGGCACAGCCATCGGCACCCAGCTGTTGCCGGGCCCCGGCGGCGTCCGCCTGCCCGGTCTGCAGCAGTGGCATGGCATCGTGGCGGGCGATGTCGCCGGCGGAGTACACCTGGCTCACGTCCACGCCGTAGAAGAACGAGCGGACGTAGTCGTTGGCCGGGTTCGACACGATCTCCTGCGGCGTGCCGATCTGGACCACCTGCCCGCCCTGCATGATCGCGATGCGGTCGCCGATGCGCATGGCCTCGTCGAGGTCGTGCGAGATGAATACCACCGTCCGGCTCCGCTGTTCCTGCAGACGCATGAGCTCGTCCTGCATCTCGGTGCGGATCAGCGGGTCCAGCGCGGAGAAAGCCTCGTCCATCAGCAGGATGGTGGGGTCGGTGGCCAGGGCGCGGGCCAGGCCGACACGCTGCTGCATGCCGCCGGAGAGTTCGTCGGGGTAGCTGTTGGCGTGCGCGCCGAGCCCCACGGCCTCCAGGGCCTGCAGGGCCCGTTCGTGCTGGCGGACACGATCGAAACCGGAGACGTCCAGGCCCAGCGAGGCGTTCTCGATGACGGTCTTGTGCGGGAGCAGGGCGAACGACTGGAACACCATCGACATGTCGCGCCGGCGCAGGTCGATCAACTGCCTGCGGCTCATGCGGGTGATGTCCTCGCCGTTCACGTACAGGTGGCCGGCGGTGGGCTCGATCAGGCGGTTGAACATCCGGACCATGGTCGACTTGCCCGAGCCGGACAGACCCATGATTACGAAGACCTCGCCCTCGCGGATGCTGAAACTGGCCTCGCGCACGCCCACGGTATTGCCGGTGCGGGCGAAGATCGCATCCTTGTCCAGACCCTGCTCCATCAGTTCCAGGGCGCGGTGCGGGCGCGGCCCGAAAATCTTGTAGAGATCTTCTACGACGAGCTTGTCACTCATGCGCGTACCGTTCGGGGTTCGGGTGGGGCGTTGTGGTGCGGCTCGCGGACCGGGTGCTTCCGGCGGTTCCGCATATACCAATACAGAAGTTGTCGCTTTCCTGCAACGTGTTCCCCGTATTTGCAGGGAAGTGCATGGATCTGTGGTGCCCGTCCCGGTCTTTTCGGCGCCGGACTGCTATACAGAGAAGAACGCTCGGTATCTCGAGGCAAGTATGAATGAATTGCTGCATGTCGTCTGCCCGCATTGTGATTCGGTGAACCGGATTCCGTCCGGCCGCATTGCCGAGGCGCCGGGCTGTGGCCGATGCCACGGGGCGCTGTTCATCGCGCGCCCTGCGGAGCTCAACGGACACAATGTCGACCGTCACCTGGAGCGCAGCGACATCCCGGTAGTGATCGATTTCTGGGCGCCGTGGTGCGGGCCGTGCAAGATGATGGGCCCCGAATTCGAGCTCGCGGCCGCCGAGCTGGAGCCGCGGGTGCGGCTGGTGCGGATCAACACGGACGCCCAGGAAACCCTCGGCAAACGGTTCGGGATCCGGAGTATCCCGACCCTCGCCCTGTTCGAACAGGGCCGGGAGGTGGCCCGGCAGCCGGGGGCGATGCGCGCCCCCGACATCATCCGCTGGGTCCGCGACGAACTCTGACGCGTCCCGGCCTACTCGGGGCGGCAGATCTCTCCGGCGCGGGCCGCCTTCAGGGTGCGCAGCGCCAGGCCGACGATCAGGATGGTGGTCAGGGCCAGCAGGATCACGCCCAGGGTTTCCATCAGCGGCAGGGCCGCATGCCTGCCGAATTCCATGGTGGCAATGCTGAACGCCGCGACCGGGAACGAATAGGCCCACCAGGAGAGGAAGAAGGGCAGGCGGAAGAACGCCGGCAGCCGCACCAGCAGGAGCAGGAACAGGAACGCGCCGGTGTAGTAGAGGATGCGCGCGAAGGCGTCCACCTCGCCGGTCAGTTCGATCCACGCGAGAAAGCCCACCGCCGGGGGTGCCAGCAGGATGGCCAGGGTCGGCATCATGCGCTCGGGCAGCGGATCGTGGAAGATGAAGCGATAGAACACCAGCGTCATCAGCACGATCCAGAACACCAGGCCGATGCTGAAGAAGAACCACGACAGCTCGATCAGGCCGAAGGCCACGCCGGGCAGCGGGATCAGGATGTTCCCCACCACCGGAATGAACCAGGCCGGGTTGATCGACTCGATCGGCATCGGCTGGGCGCCGGTCCAGCGCGCCATCGCGACCAGTGTCAGCAGCAGATGGCCAATGATGCCGACGATCCACAGGGCCAGGGCCGCGCCTTCGGCCACCGGCAGCCACAGCATGGACAGCAGGATTACCGAGATCGAGGTGGCGGCGAAGAAGTTGAGCTTCACCGGATGGTTGAACTCCTCCTTCACCTTCTGCGGCCAGCCCTGCAGCTTCGACAGGTAGGCGATCGCGAGGAAGATGAACAGCACCGTGGTCAGTCCGGTCAGTGCCGCACTGATCGTGGACGGGCCGTCCCAGACGATTTCGCCGGTGCGCCAGGCCAGGGTCAGGCCCGCCATGCCCATCACGGTTGCGAACAGGGGTACGGGCAGGTTGGGGAGTCGTCCCTCGGTGTTTTCCGTCATGATCGTCCTCGCTTCCATTGTGGTGCCCGTATCCTAGGGAAACGCCGATCAATGTGCACGTTCGCGCCCGGCGTTTGCCGGCTACTCCTCCAGCAGGCCGCGGATCTGTTCGATGACTCCGGGCTCCATCCATTCGATGGCCCCGTACAGGGCGTAGCGCACACGCCCCTCGCGGTCGATGACGTAGCTCGTGGGGAAGGCCAGGGCGCGCCAGTCTTCCAGCGATTCCTGCTGCGGGTCGAGCAGGATGGTGAAGTCGGTCTGCACCTCGTCCTCGATGAATGCGCGGATGGTGTCTTCCGGTTCGCCCAGGTTCACCGCGAGGATGCGAAAGCCCTCGTCGCGCAGTTCGTCTTCCAGGCGCTGCATCGATGGCATCTCGTGCACGCAGGGCGGGCACCAGCTGGCCCAGAAGTTGATGAGAATGACCTCGCCGCGGTAGTCGCGCAGGTCGTGTTCCTCACCGGCCAGATCGGGACGGATCAGTTCCGGCGCGTCCGGTTGCTCTTCCACCGGATTCAGGCGGGCGTCGGTGCCCGACGGGGTGCGCACCGCGAGATCGACATCCGCCGCGGGCACGCGCGGCTCGCGTGCCGAGGGCGTGCGGGCCAGCAGGTCCATGCCGCGCAGCAGTTCGCCCGGCAGTGCCTCGCGTGCGAGGCGTTCGCCGGCGGTGGCGTCCGGCCGGAAGAAATAGCGGTCGCGCAGCTCGGGGAGCAGCCTCACGCCCACCGAACTGCCGGCATCGGCCAGCGCCGCGCGCACGCGGCCCAGGTGCTGGAACTGCGGAGACTGTACGGGCTGCAGGATGAAGACCGGCAGGTTGCTGTAGTGGACGATCGGCTGGAGCTCGGGCTCGGCGGCGTCCGCCCCGGTATGCAGGAACGGGCTGAGCATCAGCACGCCGGCGAGATCTTCCGAGTCGGGGTTGGCCTGCTGCCACTGGTGCAGCCCGGTGAGCAGCCAGGGCCAGGCGCGGTCGCTGGCGAAGACGAACACCGGGCGTTCGGTCTCCTCGCGTGCGGCGTCCAGCAGATCCGGGACGGTGGCCAGCGGCATGTCGTCGAACGACGAGGCGGCCTCCGGCAGGAAATGCCCGGTGAACGGATCCGCCAGCCAGACTTCGACGCCGCGTGCCTGCAGGGCCAGGGCCTGTTGGCGGTGCTCGTCCTGCAGGCCATGCTCGGAGGGAAACCACAGCAGGACGGGACCGTGTTCGGCAGGGTAGCGCTGCACCGGGACGGGCTCACCCCCGGCGGTGACGGTGGTGGCGGCCGGGGAATCGGCAAGGGCCGTTCCCGACCCGGTCATGCCGGCCGTCAGCAACAGCAGGCACAGCGCCGGCAGCAGCCGAAGGACGGGCAGGCGAACGCCTCGGGGCCTCATCCGGGCTTGCGGAGAGGAAGATCAGTCGGCGGGTGTGCGCTCGACGCGGTCACGCGAGCGCAGGTCGCCGGAGGTGCGCTCCAGCTCGCGATCCAGGGTCAGCACCATGGTGTCGTCGCTCTCTTCCATGGTGACCTGATCGGCATCCACGCCCGGCGGCGGGAGCTGCGGGCGGAATTCCGTGACTTCGGCCGAACCCGGCGCTTCGCTGCCCGGCCAGTCCAGTTGAGACCAGTCCGCCTGGGTCACCGTGGCCACCGGGGAGTCGTAGCCCGGCGGGGCCCAGAACGCCAGCACCGCGGCGGTGGCTGCCACCAGCAGGTTGAGCGAACGGCGCCGGGCGCGCAGCTCGCGTTCCTGTTGCCGGGGATCTTCCTGGATGGCGTGCATGGATCGAGGCCTCGAAAACGTTGTTCTCACGGACTCAAACGTTACGCCGGCGGCGTCCGTGCTGCAACATGCCCCCGCGCTATACGGATTTCATGACCCAGTCGGTCAGGTGCCGGAAACCGCGCTTGCGCATGGCCTTCTGGATCGCCTGATAGCCGGCCTGGACCTGTTCTTCCCTGGGATATTTCTGTTCCACGGCGAGGATGTCGGCATAGATCTTCGACCATTCCTCGACGGCCTCGCGTTTGGGGCGGATGCGCACCGAGCTGTAGCCGGTGATCTCGCCGCTGGCCGAGGTGCGCGGGGCCACCCGCACGAAGACCCAGTAGTTGTCGCCGCTCTTTGCGCGGTTGTTGACGAAACCGAAGAACTCGTCGCCTCCCTGGATGATCTGCCACATCGCATAGAAGGCGGAGCGCGGCATGTGCGGGTGGCGCAGGATGCTGTGGGGGGCGCCGATCAGTTCCTCGCGGCTGTACTGCGAGATGCGCACCATGGTGTGGTTGGCCAGGTCGATGACGCCGCGGGTGTCGGTGCGGGACTGGATGGTGTCGTGCGGTTCGAGAATGATTTCGTGCCCGGTCAGGCTGCGGTCGACCATGCTGGCCCCCTCGTTCTGTTGAGTGAAAAGAATCACAACCATCAGGTATCGGTCAAACCGGAAGCCGGCGCGGGCGGGTATCCGGGCGCTCGGGGAGCCGGTCTATACTGGGGCCTGTTTTCCACAACCAGGAGCGCTCATGGCGGGGAAGCGGAATCCGACGGTGGAACGGATCCTGCGCGGGCTGCGTTCGCGCTATCCCATTATCTACCTGCAGGGCTGGGACGAGGACCGCATCGAGCGGCTGCTGCAGCAGGTGGCCCGCAAGTACTACGGCGAGGAGGGACGGCTGCAGGTGTGGTCCGCCGCGCGCGGCTTTGCCGCCCCGGAGGAGGCGGCTTCCGGCGCGGCGGTGGAGGCCGAGCCGGCCGTCCGCGATCCGGAGGACGCGCTTGCGCGGATCGCGGGGCATCGTGATCCGCCGCGCATGAGCCTGTTCAAGGATCTGCCGGTGTGGTTCGACCAGCGCCCCGGGCTGGTGCGCGGGCTGCGCGATCTTTACTACGAGCTGAAAGGCACCAGCAATGTGGTGTTCGTCAGCTGCCCGCAGCTGCATCTGCCGGACATCATCAAGAAGGAGATCTTCCTGGTCGACGTGGATCTGCCCACCGAAGAGGAACTGCTGGAGTTCCTCGAGGGGCGTCGCGGCGCCGAGGCCCATTCGCGCGAGCTGCTGTTCCGTCTGGCGGCGGGCATGCGCGGGCTGTCGCTCAACGAGGCCGGCCACCTCGCCTCGCGCCTGCTGCGCATGCAGGACGTCGACGAGGATACCCTGCTGCACGAGGTGCAGGAGGAGAAGGGCCAGATCCTGCGCAAGGAGAGCGTGCTGCAGTTCTACCCGCCGCAGCGCTCGCTGGAGGATATCGGCGGTCTGGATGTGCTCAAGGAATGGGTCACCACGCGCGCCGATCTGTTCTCGGAGAAGGCCTACGAGGACGGCGTGCCGCTGCCCGCCGGAGTGCTGTTCATGGGGGTCTCGGGCTGCGGCAAGAGCATGGCGGCCAAGGCCATCGCGGCGGCCTGGGACCTGCCGCTGGCGCGCCTGGACATGAGCCTGGTGCTGTCGGGCAGCTTCGGTACGCCGGAATACGCGTTCGCCCGGGCGACCCGCATCGCCGACGAGATCGCGCCGGTGGTGCTGTGGATCGACGAGCTGGAGAACGCCTTCGGCTTCGATTCCACCGGCAGCGGCGGCAACGTGAACATCTTTTCCAGCTTCCTGACCTGGCTGCAGGAGAAGTCGCCCAAGGTGTTCGTGGCGGCCACCGCCAACCGCATCGAGCTGATGCCGGCGGAGCTGATGCGCAAGGGGCGCTTCGACCAGCTGTTCTTCCTCGACCTGCCCAATGCCGACGAGCGCCGCGAGATCCTGGAGCTGCACATCCGCCGTCATGGCGGCGATCCGGGCCAGTTCGACCTGGGGTATCTGACCGCCACTACCAAGGAGTGGAGCGGTGCCGAGATCGAGCAGGTGGTGCGTTCGGCGCGCATCGAGGCCTATCGCGAAGACCGCGCCTTCAACCAGAAGGACATCATCCGCGCGGCCATCAACACGG
Organism: Thioalkalivibrio sp. ALE11; assembly: GCF_000381205.1. Classification (NCBI taxonomy): domain Bacteria; kingdom Pseudomonadati; phylum Pseudomonadota; class Gammaproteobacteria; order Chromatiales; family Ectothiorhodospiraceae; genus Thioalkalivibrio; species Thioalkalivibrio sp. ALE11. The sequence goes on from NZ_KB906167.1 coordinate 42,035, forward strand.
TGCCGCTGTCGAAGACCATGGTCGAGCAGATCCGCGAGCTGCGGAACTGGAGCTTCAAGCGCGCGGTGAATGCCTCGAAGTCCGAGAGCAAGAAGAAACCCGCCGGTTCCTGAGCCGGTTCCTGAGCTGGTTCCCGAGGCTGGCTCCGGCCACCGGCGCCCGGGTCAGTCGGTCGGTGTCAGGGGCTCCACCGATACCTCCATGCGCGTCGGGATCGCCGGCGGTCCGAACAGGTGATAAAGCGGGACGTCGGCGGCATCGCGGCCGTAGGCCACGCGCACCCGGCCGTTGCCCGGCTGCGCCTGGGTCGGGTCGAAGGTGTGCCAGCGTCCGCCGACCCAGGCCTCGAACCAGGCGTGCAGATCCATCGGTTCCAGCCCGTGCACGTAGCCCACGGTCAGCCGCGCGGGGATGCTGAGGCTGCGGCAGAGCGCCATGCCGAGATGGGCCAGATCGCGGCAGACGCCACTGCCCCGGTTCAGCACCTCGCTGGCGGAGATCGGTGCCGGGTCGGTTTCCGGGCAGTAGCGGATGTGCTCATGGATCCAGCGCGAGATCGCGGTCACCTGCTCGTGGCCGGGCCGTCGCCCGTCCACGATCTCCCATGCCCGGGCGCCCAGCCGGTCCGCTTCGCAGAAGCGGCTGGGCAGGAGATAGACCAGGACCTCGTCGGGCAGTTGTTCCACCGGCACGAACGGGGCGTCGGTGACGTCGATGTCCTCCGGGCGGATCCGGACATCCGCGCTGACGTGCACCGCGAAGGGGCCGGCGGGCGCCATCAGCCGCTGGCACAGGTTGCCGTGACGGTCGGTGTATTCGGCGACGTGGATGTCGGGGGTGACCCGGTAGCGGTCGCTGGCCACCCATTGGTGGGCGTCGCTGTGCGGCCGCAGAAGCAGCAGCATCGGGCTGGCCACCTGCAGGTTCATCTCGAGTTCGGTGGTGACCCTCAGCCACATGATGATTCCGGCCCCTTGCCCGCGGTTGTGGTGACAGTTCGCCGCAGTGTAACCCGGGTGGCGACCTCCCGGTGGAGGGGCCCGGTAGAGGGACACACGACGCTGTGGCATGATCCCGCGTCGACGGCATGCCCTTTCGGGCTGTCGACAGGGGGAACAGGGGGAGAGGCGATGCGGGCAGTGCTGCCCACGGAAGCGGATGACGCCGAGCGTTGCGGGTGCGCCGCGCGGCGGTTCCCTGCGGAGTGGGAACCGCGGGCCGGAACGCTGCTGGCCTGGCCGTCGGCCGAGCAGGCCTGGCGCGGGCAGTACGCCGGCGTGCTGGCGGCCTTTCGCGCGCTGGTCGCCGAGTTACGCCAGGTGGAACCCGTCTGCGTGCTGGTATCGCCCGAGGAACGCGAAGATGCGGCTGCGTTGCTGGGGGGCGAGGACGGGATCTCGCTGCGGCTGGAGCCGCTGCCGGTCAACGATATCTGGATGCGCGATGCCGGTCCCCTGTGGGTCCGCGAGGGTTCACGGATGTTGCTGGTCGACGGTGGCTTCAACGGCTGGGGCAACAAGCACCCCTGCGAACTGGATGCGCTGGTCCCGCTGCTGCTGGCGCGTCGCTGGGGGCAGCGGCGCGAGCGTCTGCCGCTGACGCTGGAGGGCGGGGCCCTGGAATCCAGCGGGGCCGGAGATCTGCTGACCACCGAATCGGTGCTGGGCGCGCCCGCGCGTGACAATCCCGACATGCCGGAGATGGAACGGGCCCTGCGCACGACCCTGGGCGTGCGGCGTGTGCACTGGCTGCCGCGTGGCCTGAGCGGGGATGATACCGACGGTCATATCGACAACCTGGCCCGTTTCGTGGCCCCGGATCGCATCGTGTCGATGCGTTCGGCGGACGGGGCGCATCCGGACGCGGCGATGCTGGAGGACATGCATCGGCGTCTGAGCGCGCTGGACCTGGTGACCGGCCCGCCCGAGGTCGTGAGTCTGCCGGCCCCCGTGCTGCAGGGTCCCGATGATGAATGGCTGCCGGCGAGTTACGCCAATTTCTACATCGCCCCCGGGCGCGTGATCGTGCCGCAGTTCGGCGTGCCCGAGGATGCGGTCGCGCTGGGAGTGCTGGCCGACTGCCTGCCGGGCCACCGGCCGGTGGGGCTGGATGCCCGCGCGCTGGTGCATCTGGGCGGTGCCTTTCATTGTCTGGCCCAGCCGCTGGGCGTGTTTCCGGATGGGGCGCGAGATGTACACGGATCATAAAGTCTATCTGTTGCAGAAGATGGTCGGGCCCCTGATGATCGGGGTGTGGGTCGGCGCCCTGTCTGCGGTCTTTTTTTATGAGGCCGACATCTTCTGGCCGGACACCGGTGTGGTGTTCGGGATGGCGCTGGTCATCTCCTTCTTTGGCCTGCTCTGGAACCGTGCCTCGCGCCTGCACCCGTTGTATCGGCGGGGCAATGCGGCGATCGGCGCGGTGCGTCTCGGGATCATCCTCGGTTTTGCCTGGTGCCTGTGGGTGCTGGTGCATCACGCCGACCCGACCATCGAGGGGTTCTGGTTCGTGCTCTACGCCCTGATGGCGTTCGCCGCGATCAAAGTCTTCGGCCAGGTGGCCGGGCAGCTGTTCGGCCCGCGCCTGCAGGTGGACGTGTTCGAGCGTGGCAATCTCGCCGCCGGGGTCTTCCTCGGTGCGTTCGTGCTGGCGACCGGGATGATCTTCGGCGGCGCGAGCTGGGGCGATCTGGAGGCCGGCGGGCTGGAGTACGGCTGGATTTTCGAGGTCCTGCCGGGCTACGAGGATGGCTGGTGGATCACCCCGTGGTTCTTCGGCATGGGCTGGCTGATCCTGGTCGTCACGCTGGGGCTGTGGATCCGGCGGGAGAAGACCGATTTCTACCGCCGCGTGGTGCGTGACCGCAACATGGAGGACGCCAAGGCAGCCGCGTATTTCATGGTCGCCTGTGCCATCACCCTGACCTACGCGGTGCACGGCGACTATCGCGGATTCGGCGATGCGCTGATCGGCTTCAGCGTGATCGCGCTGCCGGTGCTGGGCCATGAGGTCATGCGCCCGCCCGCGCCGCTCCATACCGGCAATCAGGCCGGTGATCAAACCGGAGACGAGGGCGTGCCGGCGGTCCGGTCGCGCGATCGCGAGGGCGTGGTCTACATCCTGCTGGCGCTGGGCGGGGTCGTGCTGGCACCGCTGGTCTCGACCCTGCTGGGACTGCGCGGGTGAGGACCGAGCCCTGGCCGCTGGAGCCGCCGCAGGCGAGCCGCCTGCTGGATCGGCTGTCGCTGCAGCTGGGCAAGTGGGACATGCACCAGGCCGGCGATCCCACGGTGCTGCCGGATTTTCTGGTGCTGGGCGCCGAAGAGCACCGGGCGCTGGTGCGGCGTGCGCAGACCGCCTGGGCGGCACAGTGCGAGATGGAGGAGGCGGTGCGCGCGCAGCCTGCCTGTCTCGAGGCGGTGGGCGTGCCGGCCGAACTGTGCGAGGTCGTGGCCACGGCGCCCGCGCCCGGACCGCGGCTGACGCGCTGCGACTTCCACTGGAGCACCGACGAATGCTGGCGGATCAGCGAGTTCAACCAGGACGTGCCCGGCGGGCTGGCCGAGACCGCGGAGCTGGACGCCACCGTTGCCGCGGCCACGGGCGTGCGCGGGATGCGGCCGGCCGGGGATCTGGCCGCCGCGATCACCGCCGCGCTGGCGCCGTGGCCGTGTATCGGCCTGGTCCACGCGACCGCATGGTCGGTGGATCTGCAGCAGGTCGCCGCGGTGGCGCGGTGGCTGGAGGCGGCAGGGCATGCGACGGTCATCGGCTCGCCGGCCAATCTGCAGTGGCGTGATGGCCGTCCGCACCTGTTCGATCGGCCGGTGGATGCGCTGTTCCGACATTACCCCGCGGAATGGATTCCCGGGCTGCCCGACCCGCAGGCGTGGCTGCGGGTTGCGCAGGAGGTGCCCTGCATGAACCCGCTGACCGTCGTGGTGGCGGAGAGCAAGCGCTTTCACGCGGCTCCGGCCGAACATGCGCTGGGCCTGTCCGAGGCCACGCAGGCCACGCTGGCGCGTGACTTCACCCGTTCGTGCTATCCCCGGGCGGAGGGGCGTGACGCCTGGCTGGCCGAGCGTGAGGAATGGGTGCTGAAACGCAGCTACGGACGCATGGGCGAGGGCATCCGGATCGGCGCCGCGCTGTCGGCGCAGGCCTGGGAAGAGGCCCTGGATACCGCGCTGCAGGACCCGCAGGGCTTCGTCCTGCAGGAATTCTTCGAACCCGCACCGCTGTGGTTTTCCCATGGCATGGGCTACCCGGTGGTGGGGGTCTTTCTCGTGGACGGCGAATTCGCCGGGTATCACACCCGGGTCAGCCGCCACCCCGTCATCCGGCACGATGCGAATTATGTCCCAACGATGGTTGAAACTGCTTGAGCGCCTCGGGTCCCCGCTGGGGGCCGGCACCGAAGACCCCGATGCCGCACCGCCGGTGGAGGGGCAGACGGTCTCCGAAGACTGGCGTGACTACATGCACCATGAACGGCTGTACCGCCTGTACGGGCCGCATCCGGAGGGGCCGTGGCGGCCGTATCACTGCCCCACGCTGTTCGCCGGGATCGATCGCCTCAAGCTGCAGCCACACGAGCAGCAGCTGCACGAGCGGATTGCCGCCGAGCGTCCCCCGGGCACCTGGGACTGGCTGCGTCCGGATACCCTGACGGTGGTGGACCTGCCGGGCGGTCTGAGCGTGCAGATGGCGGCGACGCTGTTTGCCGAAGGGACCTGTCAGCTCATCGCGACCTTTGATCACTGGCCGCGGGCCAACTCCGAGCCCGCGGGCATGATACGCCGGCTGGACGCGGAACCCACGGCCGCGCCGCCGCACGCGGGGGATCCCCGCATCATGGTCGACTCGCGTGAAGTCGTGAACGCGATGGTGACCATGGCGCCGCGGGTGGCGGCGCGCTGGGCGCGCGGCGTGCCCGCGGACGCGCCGCCGGTGTGGGTCTGCGATGCGCGACGACTGACGCACGCGGAGCCGGAGGCGGGCGATTACGACAACCGCTATTTCATCGATGACTCCATTCTCCCCGGGCCGGAGCGCCTGCGCTCCGCCGGTATCGCGCGGGTCGTGCACGTGGCCGCGGACGCCGATGCCACGCCCGAGGACGATCTGGCCAACTGGCTGCACGAGCTCTACACCGCCGGATTCGACACCGCCCGCATGACCCTGGGCGAGCCCGAGACCTGGGTGATCCCGATGCCGATCATCCCGGCGCCGGGCGGGTCCATCGCCGGCCGGGTGAACAACCGCTCCGATCGCGGGGGGTTCGGTCAGACCATCTCCGAGCGGGGCAGCTCGGGCGGCGTCTACTCGGGCGCCGGGGCCGGGGGCTGAGCGAATGCAGGTCGCGGAGTTCATCGAACGCCATTACGGGCATTTCAACGCCCGCGAGCTGCGCGCCGCCGCGCGCGCCTGGCGCGACCACGCCGACGCCGGCGGGCGCATGTTCCTGTCGATGTCGGGAGCGATGTCCACCGCCGGGTTCGGTCGCATCCTCGCGCGCGCGATCCGCGCCGGCCTGATCCACGGGATCGCCTGCACGGGCGCGAATCTCGAGGAGGACGCCTTTCGCCTGATCGGCGCCGACACCTACGAGACCCTGCCGGACTGGCGCACTCTGGGGCCGCAGCGCGAGGCCGAACTGTACGCCCGCGGGGTCAGCCGGGTGACGGACACCGGGATCCCCGAGACGGCGATGCAGCCGATAGAGTCGCTGCTGATCCGGCGCTGGGAGGCGGCGGCGCGATCCGGGCGCCAGGTCTCGCCCGCCGATTTCCTGCAGGACGTGCTGCGCGACGCGTGGCTGCGCGAGCGATTCATCGAGCCCGAGGCCAGCTGGCTGCTGGCCGCCGATGAATGCGGCGTCCCGATCTGGACCCCCGGCTGGGAGGACTCCTCCACCGGCAATGCGTTTTCCGCCGCGGTCATGCGCGGTGACGTGGCCCGCCACGACTGCGTGGAGCCGGGTACGGCACAGATGAACCGCCTGGTGCGCTGGTATCTGGAGAACTGCGACCCGGCCCCCGGGATTGGTTATTTCCAGATCGGCGGCGGGATCCCGGGCGACTTCGCGATCTGCGTGGTGCCGCTGATCACCCGCGAGCTGGGACTGGAAGACACCCCGACCTGGGGCTATTTCTGTCAGGTCACCGATGCCGAGACCACCTATGGCGGCTATTCCGGTGCGCCCCCGGACGAGAAGATCACCTGGGGCAAGCTGCGCCCCGGGACCCCGCGCTTCGATATCCATTCCGACGCGACCATCGTCGCGCCACTGATCCTGGCCTACATGCTGGAGGACTGACCTTGCGACGCCTGCCGATCCCGCGCCCGGCCGCATGGCCGGGCCTGTTGCCCATTGTGCTGCTGCTCCTCGTCAGCGGCTGTGCCACGCCCCCGTCGCCGGGTGAACGTCTGGTGGAGACGGTCAACGAACACCGCGAGGACCGGGGGCTGGAGCCGGTGGCCTGGTCACCCGCGCTGGCCGAGGTTGCGAAGACCCATCTGGAGGATCTGGAGTCCGCGGATGCCGCGGAGGGCGAACAGTGCAACCTGCACAGCTGGTCCGATGACGGGGACTGGACGGCCTGCTGCTATCGCCCTGGCGACAAGGCATCGGCGGAGTGCATGCGCCGCAAGCCGCGCGAGATTACCGGCGAGGACTATCCCCATGCCGGTTACGAGATCGCGGCCTGGCGCAGTTCCGGCATGGACCGCGAGGAGGCGCTGCGGATCTGGCGCGACAGCGACGCGCACCACGAGGTGATGGTCAATCGAGGCGTATGGTCCGGGGTCGAATGGGAGGCCATCGGCGCCGCGCTGTCGGAGGAATATGCCCTGGTGTGGTTCGGCGAGGAGCCCGAAGGTGAGTCGGGCGTTGCCGAATAGCGAACGGGAAGTCGTCCCGCATGTGCCGCTCGCGGGAATGCGTTCAGGTGGTCGTGCGCGGGGTCGTGCGCGGGGTCGTGCCGGAGTCCGGGCCCGGTAGCGGGTCGGGCGGGGGAACGACGCGATTGCGGCCCGCGGCCTTGCCGGCGTAGAGCTGTCGGTCGGCGCGGGCGAGGAGAGATTCGCGGTCGTCTTCCGGGGCGAATTCGGCTACGCCCAGGGTGGCCGTGATGCCGAGGCCCGCCACGGGCTCCTCGGCCAGGGCCCGCCGGCAGCGCTCGGCCAGCGCCGTGGCTTCCCGCAGGTAGATGCCGGGGGCGACCACCAGGAGTTCCTCGCCGCCCCAGCGGGCGGTCAGGTCGCTGTCGCGCACGCGTGCCTGCAGCCGGGCGGTGACCTCGCGCAGCACCCGATCGCCATGAGCATGGCCGTGGGTGTCGTTCACGTCCTTGAAATGGTCAAGATCGGCGATGATCACGCTCATTGGCTGCCCGTAGCGGCGCGCATAGGCAATCTCGCGTTCCAGACCGGCCTCGGCGGCGCGGCGGTTGGCCAGGCCGGTGAGCGGATCAGTGGTCGCCCAGTCGTGCAGGATCTCGGCGCGCAGCAGGGCGCGCTGCAGCTGGTCGCGCATCCCGGCGACCCCGGCCAGCAGGGCCAGCAGCAGGCCGAGGAACACATGTACGCGCACCAGGTACATCAGGGTCTCGGCCGCGGGCGGGGCGGCTGCCATGTATTCCCGCAGGACCCCGGTGACCGTCAGCAGGATCGAGATCCCGAGGATGGCGAGCCCGGCGATCACCCCGCGGCGCCGGTCGAGCATCACGAAGGCGCCGGCGACCAGCAGTCCCACGGCCCAGAAGTGGCCGCCGACCAGCACCATCAGTTGCTGCTCGATCCCGGCGGCGAAGTGCATGTGCCAGGCCAGCCGCCCGAGGATCAGCGCGGAGGCGACCAGTACCATCAGCCCTTCGATGTGTTCCAGCGTCAGCCATTGCCGCCACAGCACCACCAGCAGCCCGGCGAGGGCAGCCGCGAACGGCGGATAGACCCGGGTCAGGAAGGGATCGTCGGGACCGCGGAACCACCAGCTGAGAAGGGTGATCGTGATCCCGCCGACAAGCACCAGGGCATACACCAGGCGCTTGCGGGCCCGGAGTTCGCGGATCTCGGTGCTGGATTCGTCCGGTTGTTCGGTCATCGGGGTTCGGTCGCGTGCGGGCGCGGGGCCCGTTGCCGGGGTCCCGGCCGACAGGTGGCGGCCGCCCCGTTTATAGTGATGGGTCATAGTGACATTTCGAACGCGGGCGGGCCATGGCGAGAGGTGACCCTTGATGGCGGGATACGGACGGTGGATCGCGGCCGGGGGTATCGTGCTCCTGGCGGTGGCCTGGATCGCCTCGGGTGTGCTGACCCGCGAGCCGCCGGCGGAGCCGGAGCCCCGTGCGGCGCAGCCGATGGCGGTGGCGGTGGAAACCCGGGCGGCCGAACCGGTGGAGCGGATCCTGGTCCTGCAGGGACAGGTGGAACCCGACCAGCGGGTGCGGGTGCGCGCCGAGACCGCCGGGCAGGTGGCCGAATGGGCGGTGACACGGGGGGCCGAGGTGGTAGCGGAGGACCTGCTGGCCCGTCTGCGCATCGACGACCGCGAGGCACAGCGTCGCCAGGCCATTGCGCGCGAACGCGGCGCCGAGAGCGACTTCGAGGCGACCCGTCGTCTGCATCAGCAGGGGCACGCCTCGCGCACCGAGCTGGATGCGCGCGAGGCCGAACTGGAGGCGGCGCGTGCCGCGCGCGAGGCGGCCGAGCTGGATCTGCGCAACACGCGCATCCGCGCGCCGCTGGCAGGTATCGTGCATCAGCGGCTGGCGGAACCGGGGGATTTCGTCGGCCGCGGTGACCCGGTGGCCGAGATCATCGACAACGATCCTTTGCTGGCGGTGGTGCAGGTGCCGCAGCACCAGATCGGGCGGGTCGAACGCGGGCAGATGGCGCGTATCCGCTTCCTCGACGGGCGCACCGCGGAGGGCGAGGTGCGCTTCGTCGCACGAGTGGCCGAGCCGGGCACCCGCACCTTCCGCCTCGAGGTCGAGGTCCCCAATCCCGATGGCGCGTTGCCGTCGGGCCTCAGCGCCGGTGTGGAGATTCCCACCGACATCGTCCGCGCCCATCGCGTGTCGCCGGCGGTCATGTCCCTGGGCGATGACGGTCGCGTCGGGGTGAAGACCGTGGACGATGCCGATCGGGTGGCCTTCCACCCGGTGGAAGTCGTGCGGACCGCGGCGGATGGCGTGTGGGTGACCGGTCTTCCGGACGAGGCCCGGGTCATCACCGTGGGGCAGGGCTTCGTGACCGAGGGCGAGCGGGTGCGTCCGCAGGCGGCCGGGGAGACCGAGCGGTGAATGCGCTGATCGCCTGGGCGGTGACGCATGCCCGGACGGTCCTGCTGTTCCTGCTGCTGATCCTGGTCACCGGGTCCATGGCCTGGGTGGTGGCGCCGAAGGAGGCCGCTCCCGAGATCGACATCCCGATCTTCTTCGTGTCCGTGCCCTACCCGGGAATTTCGCCGGAGGATGCCGAACGCCTGATGGTGCAGCCGCTGGAGCGCGAGCTGCAGGGCATCCCCGGGGTCGATGAAATACAGTCCTGGGCCGGCGAGGGCTTTGCCCTGCTGCGCATCGATTTCGAACCCGGCTGGGACAACCGCGAGGCCCTGTCGGATCTGCGCGAGGAGGTCGATCTGGTTCGTCCGGAGCTTCCCGACGGGGCCCGGGAGCCGTCGGTATCGGAGGTGGACCTGTCGCTGTTCCCGGTGGTGACGGTGAATCTCTCGGGGCCGCTGGAGGAGCGCACGCTGGTGCGTCTGGCGCGTGAGCTGCGCGACCGCGTGGAGGCGCTGCCGGGCGTGCTGGAGGCGGACATCGGCGGCGATCGCGAGGAGCAGATGGAGGTGCTGGTCGATCCGCTGGTGCTGGAGACCTACGAGCTGTCCTTCGGCGATCTGAGTCGCGCGATCGAACGCAATAACCGGCTGGTGGCCGCCGGCGCGGTGGATACCGGGGTCGGACGCATCCCGTTGCGGGTGCCGGGCACCATCGACGACATCGATGACGTGCTGGACACCGCGGTGCGGGTGGAGAACGACACCGTGGTGCGCGTGCGCGACGTGGCCGAGGTGCGCCGCAGTTATCGCGATCCGGAGGGCTTCACCCGCATCGACGGGCAGCCGTCGGTGTCGCTGGAGATCCGCAAGCAGACGGACGCCAATATCCTTGAAGTGGTGGCGGCCGCGCGCGCGACCATCGAGGCCTCGCGCGCCGAATGGCCCGACTCGCTGGAGGTGACGTATACCCAGGATCAGGCGAAGGACGTCGCCGATCTGCTGGGTGATCTGGAGAACAACGTGATCACCGCGGTGCTGATCGTGGCCCTGGTGATCCTGGTGATGATGGGCGCGCGCGCCGCGCTGCTGGTGGGGCTGGCGATCCCGGGGGCGTTCCTCGGCGGGATCCTGGCCATTCATCTGCTGGGCTTCACGCTCAACATCGTCGTGCTGTTCGCGCTGATCCTGGTGGTGGGGATGCTGGTGGACGGCGCGGTGGTGGTCGTGGAACTGGCGGACCGCTATATCGCGGAGGGGCGCGGGCGGGTCGAGGCCTTCCGCGCCGCGGCGCAGCGCATGGCCTGGCCGATCACCGCCGCCATCGGCACTACCCTGGCGGTGTTCGCGCCGATGCTGTTCTGGCCGGGGATGGTGGGCGAGTTCATCGTCTATCTGCCGGCCACGGTGATCGTGACCCTGATCGCGTCGCTGGCGATGGCGCTGGTGTTCATCCCGGTGCTGGGTTCGGTGATCGGCCCGTCGCGGCCGATCAACGCGGAACAGACGCGTTTCGTGCGCGCGGCGGAGGAGGGCCGCTTCGCCGAACTGCACGGCATCACCGCCCGGTACATTCGGATCCTGCGGCCGCTGGTGGACCGGCCGGGGCTGACCCTGGCGGCCACGGTCGGGTTGCTGGTCCTCGCCTACGCCGCCTATGCGAGTTTCGGTCGCGGGGTGGAGTTCTTCCCGTCGATCGAGCCGGAGAACGTCCAGGTCCAGGTGCAGGCGCGCGGCGATCTTTCGGTGCGCGAGGCGGACGCGCTGGTGCGCCAGGTGGAGGGTCGCCTGATGGCCTCCCCCGAGGTGAAACACGCCTATGCCCGCACCCTCGGGACCCAGCTCGCGCGTCTGCAGGGCGATTATCCGGAGGACGTGGTCGGGGTCATCCAGCTGGAGCTGACGCACTGGCGCACGCGCCCGCCGGCGGAGGCGGTGATCGCTGAATTGCGCGAGCGCACCGCCGATCTGCCCGGGCTGCGGTTGCAGTTCCGGGCCCAGGAACACGGACCGGGCGAGGGCCGGCCGATCCGCATCGTCGCCTCCGGCGAGCAGCCCGGCCGCATCCCGCCGGTGATTCGCGAGATCCGCGCGCAAATGGACGATCTGGGGGGCTTCGAGGACATCGGCGACGACCTGCCGCTGCCCGGGGTGGAGCTGGAGGTGCGCTTCGACCGCGAGCAGGCGGCGCGTTTCGGTGTGGACGTGCCGCTGCTGGGGGACGGCGTGCAGCTGCTGACCGACGGGATCCTGCTGGGGAGCTGGCGCCCCGATTTCACCGACGAGGAGGTGGACATCCGCCTGCGGCTGCCGGCCGAGCAGCGCCACCTGCAGCAGCTCGCCAATCTCAACCTGCCGGCGCCGGGCGGACTGGTGCCGCTGGCGAATTTCGCCGAGCTGGTGCCGGTCCCCGCGACCGGTCTGGTCAAGCGCCTCGACGGCCAGCGCGCCTACACCATCGAGGCGGATGCCGCGCCCGGTTACCTGGTGGACGAACGGGTGCGGGCGCTGCAGGCACGGCTGGACACCCTCGAGCTGGATGACGCGGTGGAGATCCGGTTCCGCGGCGAGGCCGAGGAGCAGGAGGAGGCGGCTCGCTTCCTGCTGGGGGCCTTCGCGATGTCGCTGTTCCTGATGCTGGCGATGATGGTCACCCAGTTCAATCGGTTCTCCCAGGCGCTGCTGGTGATGTCCGCCATCGTGTTCTCCACCGCCGGAGTGCTGCTGGCGCTGCTGGCGCGCGGCGAGCCGTTCGGCATCGTGATGAGCGGGATCGGCGTGCTGGCGCTGGCGGGGATCGTGGTCAACAACAACATCGTGCTGATCGACAACTACAACGAACAGCGCGGTCGCGGCCTGACGGCGCACGAGGCGGCCCTGCGGGCGGCGGCCCAGCGCATGCGGCCGGTACTTTTGACCGCGATCACCACCATCCTCGGCCTGCTGCCGATGGTGCTGGCCTGGACGGTGGATTTCGCCGGGCGGGATTTCTACATCGGCGCCCCGGTCACCGGCTTCTGGGTCCAGCTGGCCACGGCCATCGCCGGCGGGCTGCTGTTCGCCACCCCGCTGACCCTGCTGTTCACCCCCGCGATGCTGGTGCTGCTGGATCGCATGCGCGGGCGCTATGAGTCATTGCGCGTATCCATGCGTCCGGGGAGCTCCAGCGAGCCGTAGCGCCAGGCCTGCAGGCCCTCGGGCCACGGATGGCGCGGCAGCCCGGCCTTGCGCAGCAGGGCGTCGACGAAGGCCTCCGGATCGGGCAGGGATTCCCAGACCGCCGGGAGGAAGGTGGCGCGCCGCGGCCCCGCCTGCAGGATCAGCCCGTCCTCGCGCGGACGCAGCCGGTCCAGCAGGGTGTCGCGGTGGTCGGCCTCCAGCGGCTCGGAGGGTCCCAGCAGGGTCACCGAATACGCCAGTCCCTCCAGCTCGCCGGCGTCCAGAGGGGCGAAGCGCGGGTCGCGCGTGGCCGCGGCGACCGCGTTGTGCAGCACATCCTCCGCCAGCGGACGGCGTGCCTCCAGCGAGCCGATGCAGCCGCGCAGTTCGCCCTCGCGTTTGAGGGTGACGAAACTGGCCCCGGGGCGGTCCAGCGGCGCGGGTTCGGCCCCGGGATCCACCATGGGCCGAGCGCCGTCGCCGGCGGCGTGACGGATGCCCGCGTCGGCGATTTCCGTCAGCCGCGCGCGGGCCGCGGGATCGGGTTCGAATGGCAGCGTCATTGCAGGGCCCAGGCGCCGTAACCCACCACCTGGTCGCGCGGGCCGGCGGTATCCGCCGAGGTGCGCCGGTCCAGGGTGGTGATGCGCAGTCCGCGGCGTCGCGCCGCCCGCAGCAGTCCGGCCAGCGGGCGGCAGCCGCAGGCGTCTTCCGGCCCCAGCGCGGTGTCGTCCATGCGCTCGATGACCTGCTGGGTCGCCGCGTCCAGGCGCTGTGCGGTGGCCTCGTCGTGGAAATGCGACAGGTCCGAACTCACCACCACCAGGGTCTCCGGGTCGTCCCACAGCCGGTCGAGTACCGCCTCGACCTGGTCCGGGGACGCATCGCCGACGACCAGCGGGACCAGGCGGAAGTCCTCGAGGGCGACCTGCAGGAACGGCAGCTGCGCCTCCAGGCTGTGTTCCGGGCCGTGGGCGGCGTCCAGGGACTGCACGCCGGGCAGCCCGGCGAGGGCATCCACGGCCTCGCGGTCCACGGGGATGTCGCCCAGCGGGCTGCGGTAATACGCGCTGTCGGTGGTGGCGATCCCGCGAAACGGCACGCGGTGCGAGGGCCCGAGCAGGACCACGCGCCGGATGCGGCCGGCCAGCGGACGCACCCGGGCGTAGGCTGCCGCCGCGACCGGACCGGAGAACGGGAAACCGGCGTGCGGGGCGACGATCGCCCGGGGCACCGGGGCATCCGTCTCCGGCGGCGACACCTCGGCGAGAAAGCGCTCCACCATCTGCCGCAGTGCGGCGGCCTCGGCGGGGTAGAAGCGCCCGGCGACGGCGGGTTCGCGGATGGCGGCGGTGGCGGACATGTCGGGCTCCACAATATCGGGACTCATGGGTTGAATTGTGGGACCTCGGGGGCCACATTCAAGAGTATGAGCCGTACGACCGACACTCCGCAGCACGACGCCTTCACGGTGTCCACGCGCTACTGGCACGCCCTCGACGACGGCCGTGTGCAGTGCGACCTGTGTCCGCGTTTCTGCAAGCTGAAGGAAGGGCAGCGCGGCGCCTGTTTCGTGCGTGCCCGGCTGGACGACGAGGTCGTGCTGACCAGCTACGGCCGCTCTTCCGGTTATTGCGTGGATCCGATCGAGAAGAAGCCGCTGAACCATTTCCTGCCGGGGACACCGGTGCTGTCGTTCGGGACCGCCGGCTGCAACCTGGCCTGCAAGTTCTGCCAGAACTGGGACATCAGCAAGTCGCGCGAGGTCGATACCCTCGCCGACCGGGCGGATCCGGAGACCATCGCGCGGGCGGCCGAGGAGCTGGAATGCCGCTCGGTGGCGTTCACCTACAACGACCCGGTCATCTTCCACGAATACGCGATCGACGTGGCGGCGGCCTGCCGTGCGCGCGGGATCCGCACGGTGGCGGTCACCGCGGGCTACATCACCGAGGCCGCGCGCGGCGAGTTCTTCTCCGCGATGGATGCGGCCAACGTGGATCTCAAGGCATTTACCGAGCGCTTCTACCACCGCCTGACCGGGGCGCATCTGCAGCCGGTGCTGGATACCCTGGAATGGCTGGTGCACGAGACCGACGTGTGGACCGAGATCACCACCCTGCTGATCCCCGGAGAGAACGACAGCGATCCCGAGATCGTGGCGATGGCCGACTGGGTGTATCAGCACCTGGGTCCGGACGTGCCCATGCACTTCACCGCGTTTCATCCCGACTTCCGCATGACCGACCATCCGCGCACGCCGCCGGAGACCCTGCAACGGGCGCGCAACATCGCTCGCGAGCGGGGGCTGCATCACGTGTATACGGGGAACGTGCACGACCGCGATGGCCAGAGCACCTGGTGTCCGTCCTGTGGCCGGCGGTTGATCGGTCGCGACTGGTACCGGCTGTCGGACTGGAACCTCACCGCCGATGGCTGCTGCAATGCCTGCGGGGCGGCCGTTGCCGGGGTGTTCGAGGCGCGGCCGGGGGACTGGGGGCCGCGTCGCCAGCCGGTGCATCTGGCGGATTTTGACCGCTGACCGGCACCGGCCTGCGCCCCGGCGAGTCCCTCGGCGATTCCCTCAGCGCGGGACGCCGGCGGCGGCCACCCCGCCCTCGCAGTCTTCCAGCAGCTGCGGCACTTCGCTCGCCGGGACCGGGGGGCTGCACAGAAAACCCTGCCAAGCGTCGCAGTAGCGGGTCTGGAGGAAGCTGCGCTGGTCTTCGGTCTCGACCCCTTCCGCCAGCACTTCCAGCCCCAGGTTGTGGGCCATGTTGATGATGGTCACGGTCAGTTCGGCATCGTTGGGGTCGTGCGGCAGATCCTGCACGAAGGCCCGGTCGATCTTGAGCCAGTCGATGTTGAAGCGCTTGAGGTAGGCCAGCGAGGAATACCCGGTGCCGAAGTCGTCGATGGCCAGCGCCACGCCCAGGCCCTTGAGCTGCAGCAGGACCTCGCGCGAGCCCTCGGCCTGGATCAGGGTGGTCTCGGTCATCTCCAGCACCAGACGCCCGGGGTCCATCCCGGTGGAATCCAGCACCTCGCGCACGCGCGCGACCAGTGCGGGGTCGTTCATCTGGTGGGCCGAGAGGTTCACCGCCAGCGACAGCTCCGGCAGGCCCTGCCGGTCCCATTCCACCACCTGGCGGCAGGCCTCGCGCAGGACGAACTCGCCCAGCGGGCTGATCAGGCCGGTTTCCTCGGCCACCGGGATGAAGCGCCCGGGCGAGATCAGCCCCTTGTCCGGGTCGCGCCAGCGTACCAGCGCCTCGACCCCGGACACGCGGCGTTCGCGCAGGTCGATCTGCGGCTGGTAGAACACCTCGAGATGGCCGTTCTTCAGGGCCTCGCGCAGATGATTTTCGGTCTCCAGGCGCTCGCTGGCGGCGGCGGTGAGGTCCTCGCTGTAGAAGCTGTAGGTGTTGCGGCCCTGAGCCTTGGCGCGGTACATGGCCGCGTCCGCCTGGGTGATCAGGGCCTCGGGCGACCCGCCGTTATCGGGGAACAGGGTGATCCCCAGCGAGCCTCCGACCTGCAGCGAGCGCCACCCGCCCACCGCGAAGGGTTCGGCGATCACCGCCAGGATCTCCCGGGCCCGCTCCTCGAGGGCCTCCAGCGATTCGACATCGTCCAGCAGGACGATGAACTCGTCGCCGCCCAGGCGGGCGATGGTGTTGGCTCGTACCCGGTCCTTGAGCCGGTCGGCGAGGATCTTCAGGAGTTCGTCGCCGACCTGGTGACCGAGGCTGTCGTTGATGGTCTTGAAACGGTCGAGATCCAGGAACAGGACCGCGACCCGCCCGCCATCTTCGGCACTGGTGTTGATCGCCGAACGCATGCGCTGGGTCAGCAGCACCCGGTTGGGCAGGTCGGTCAGCGGGTCGTGGCTGGCGCGATGCGCCAGCTCCGCCTCGTGCCGGCGCAGGCGGGTCTCGGCCTCGCGGCGCTGCTGCACCTCGCGCCCGAGGTCGCGGTTGATCCGGTGGTAGCGCATGGTCGCCGCGGCCATCAGCGCCAGCAGCCCCAGCAGCAAGGCGATGGTGATCGCCGGGTTCTCGCGCCAGTAGAGCAGCGGGTCCAGGGCCGGGTTGCGTTCGTAGGGCGGGGCGCCCAGACGTTCCAGCAGCTCATGCGCCGGGGCGTAGGACAGGGGCGCGGCCCAGCCGAAATATTCGCCGGTCCGGCTTGCCGGGTGACCCTCCGGCATCTCCAGCAGGGCCACGGTCACCGCGTTGGCCAGGGCTTCGTCGGCATGTTCCATGCGCGAGAACGGCCATTCCGGGAACAGGCGGGTGGTGTGCTCGAACGGAAAGCCGGGGGTGTCGCGCGGTTCCAGCACCCGCAGCTCGCCGGGTTCGAACGCCCCGGCCCCGGCCATGCGGTCGAGCACGCCGGTGCGGACCGTGCCGGCGTCCGCGCGGCCGTCGAGCACGGCCTCGACCACGCGGTCATGCGGCATGTCGGTGAAAGTCAGTTCGGCGAGATCCTCGCGCGGATCCACGCCGGCATCCAGCAGGGCCTCGTGCCCGGCATGCCAGCCACCCAGCGAGCCCTCCTGTACCGCAAACAGGTGCTGGCCGGCGATGTCCTCCAGCGCGGTGATGTCGTCGCGGTCGGCGCGCGTGAAGATGACGCCGCCGAACAGCCGGACCGGTTCGCCTTCGTGTGACGCGATCAGTGTGGTCAGGCGGCTGATGCCGTGGGCGTATTCCAGCTGGACGTAGTGCCCGGTATTGGTGAGAACGAAATCGATCTCTTCCCCCGCAACCGCGTCTTCCAGCTCGGGGTAGTTCATCGCCCGCATGCGGAAGCGGGCGTCGAAATCCTCGCCAAGGCGTTCGGTCAGGTAGTCCGCGGTCGGTTGCCAGCGGGCCTCGGCTGCGCTTGCCTCGCGCACTGCGAGCACACCGATGTCCACTGTCGTGGCCCCATCCGGAGCGCCGGCGACCGCGCCCGGGAGGGACGGGAGCAGCATCACGGCCAGGACAAGGGTGCGGGGCAGCCATTGCATGCCGGTCAGCCTACTACGAACCGGGCGGTGGATGCTTGTCCGTGCAGACAACGGTTTGATTCGGGAACCTTTCGTTCCCGCGAGGGGCAGGGAAATGCAGGGAGGGCAGAGAGGGCAGAGAGGGCAGGCAGGAAAGGCCGCCAGGGCCGCGCCCGGGCCACGGCCACGGGCGGGCGAGAGGGCGAGTGGCCGGCGTTCACCAGCTCTTGTAGGGCAGGAACTTGCCGTTCCAGGTGATCTTCACCCGGTCACCCTTCGGGTCCTCGACCTTGTCGATGTCCATGGTGAAGTCGATGGCGCTCATGATGCCGTCACCGAACTTCTCGTGGATCAGCGCCTTCATGGTGTCACCGTACACGTTGATCGCCTCGTAGAAGCGGTAGATCACCGGGTCGGTGGGGATGGTCTTGTCCCAGTGCTTGTGCGGGAACGCCTGCAGGGCCTTCGACACGTCGGGCCCGAGATCGAGAAACGCGGTGAGCCGGTCGGCCGCCTCGGCGTCGAGATGATTCATGCCGTAGCAGGCCGAGGTCACGTAGACCTCGTGCAGGCCGGTGGCCTCGGCGATGCCGGCCCAGGTCGCGGACCGGCCCTCCTTGGCTTCGAGGATGGTGGCGGTCATTTCGGTCTTGCTGAGGGTCATGGATGGCCTCCCGGTTGGTGTCGGATCAGTGTTGCCACCCAATGCTCTGCAGATCCCGTGCCAGCTGGACGCCGTTCACCGGATCCGCTCCGGGACGGCCGTACGGCAGCACGGGTCGGGTGAGGCGGACACTTTGTCCGCTCCCGGTGCGGACAAAGTGTCGACAATGTCCGAAACGGGGTCTCAGGCCAGTCCCAGTTTCTTCAGGCGGTAGCGCAGCTGGCGCGGGGTGAGGCCCAGGTCCATGGCGGCGCGGGTCTTGTTGCCGCCGCTGCGTTCGATGGCGTCCCGCAGCTGGTCGGCCTCGGAGGCGTGCACGCGGCGGTAGGGGCGGACGATGCCGGGGCCGGCCGCCCCGCCGGGGTGCGGCTCGTTGCCGTGCGTGCCGGGAAAGGCCGGGGTGTCCGGCGATGGTGCGGCGTCCGGTTGCGGGGAACCGGCAGGGCCGGTGGCGTGCAGCCCCGGGCTGATGCGCGATTCCTCGTGCAGGATCTCGTCGATCAGGGCGGTGCCGATGCGCCCTTCGCTGGAGAGCAGCACCGCGCGTTCCAGCACGTTCTCCAGCTGGCGGATGTTGCCCGGCCAGTCGAAGGTCTCCAGACGCTCCATCACCCCGTCGCCGAGGACCACGTTCCAGCCGTGGACGTGGGTGTAACGGTCGAGAAAGTGCCGCGCGAGCAGGCGAATGTCGCTGGCGCGATCGCGCAGCGCGGGCATGTGCAGCGGGATCACGTTGAGGCGGTAGAACAGATCGAGCCGGAATTCCCCGGCATTGACCGCTTTCTGCAGGTCCTTGTGGGTGGCGGCGACCACGCGCACGTCCACCGGGATGTCGCGCGATCCCCCGATCGGCTGCACGACCCGTTCCTGCAGCACGCGCAGGATCTTGGACTGCAGCGCCTCCGGCATGTCGCCGATCTCGTCGAGGAACAGGGTGCCGCCGTCGGCCAGGGCGATCTTGCCGGTCTTGGCGCTGGAGGCCCCCGTGAAGGCGCCTTTCTCGTGGCCGAACAGTTCCGATTCCAGCAGGTCGGCCGGGATCGCGGCACAGTTCAGGGAGATGAACGGTCGCGCGTTGCGCTGGCTGATCCGGTGGATCATGCGTGCGATCTTCTCCTTGCCGGTGCCGGAGTCGCCGGTGATCAGCACCGTGGCCTGGGTGTCGGCGATGCGGTGGACCTGCTTGAGGACGCTGCGCAGGGCGGGGCTTTCGCCGAGGATCCCGTATTTCGCCCCTTGGGTGTCGAGGGCGCTCTTGAGGTAGCGGTTTTCCGAGACCAGTTCGGCCGTGCGTTCGGCGATCAGCTGGTTGATGCGCAGGACCTGGCCGATCATGGAGGCGACAACGCGCAGCACGTTGAGATCGTCCTGGAACTGGCGCGAGCGGCGGCGCAGCCGGTGGACCCCGAGTACGCCGATCGGCTGTTCGTCCTGCACGATGGGGACCCCGATATATGCCACGGTCTCCTGCGGCAGGGTGGAGCGGTCGACCGCCCGGGCGAGGTATTCCGGCTCGTTGTCGATGTCCTGGATCAGCGCGATCTGCCCGGTCTTCATCACCCGGCCGGTCACGCCCTCGCCCAGCGAGTAGCTGCCGCGCTCGCGTTCGGCGTCGGTCAGGCCGTAGGCATGCCGGATCTTCAGCTGTCCGCTGTCCGGGTCGGGCAGCAGGACCCGGCCGCGATTGAGGCCCAGCAGCTGGGACATCATGCCGAGGATGCGGTAGATGGCGGCGTCGGGGTCGCGCGAGCGGCCCATCAGCCGGGCGACCTCCAGCAGCAGGGTGATCTCCTGCTCGCGGGTCGCCTGGTCGGTGCGGTCTTCGGTGGCGGTGTCGTTCATGCTCGGTGGGCATGCAGAAACCCTGCCAGCGCCGCGGACCGGGCCCTGGCGGGGCACGGAGCGGATGCGGGCGGCACCTGGCGGCGGACTTTGCACCGCGATGGTGCGGTCGGTTCCGGTACGCGCCTGAAGGGTGCAGTGCATGCCGCGGGCCGTGGACAAAAAAAGGCCCGGCCGCGCACGGCCGGGCAGACGGAGGGAGTGAGGGGGCAGCTCAGCTTTCGGCGTGGTAGCTGCTGCGCCGGATCAGGCGCACGCAGATGGCGTCCAGCATGTAGCCGATCAGGCCGATCACCAGTACGAAGGCCGCCAGTTTGTCGTACTCCAGGGTGTCGCGGGCATCGTTGATGGCGTAGCCGAGGCCCGAGGTCACCCCCAGGTATTCGGCTGGGACCAGCACGATCCAGGCCACACCCACCGCCAGGCGGATGCCGGCGAACACGTCCTGGGCGATCGCGGGCATCACGATGTAGCGCAGGGTGTGGTAGGGGTTGGCGCCCAGGTTGTTGCCCACCTTCAGCCACATCGGATCGATGCGCTGCACGCCGTGCGCGGTGGCGTAGGTGATGGGCCAGACCGCGGCGATGGCGATCAGGAAGATGATCGCCGCATCCCAGGTGGCGAAGGCCAGCACCGCGATCGGCATCCACGCCAGCGGCGAGATCATGCGCAGGAACTGGAATGGCACGTGGGTGGTTTCGCGCAGCACGTTGAAGTACCCGATCATCACCCCCAGCGGGACCCCGATCAGGATCGCGTAGAGCAGGCCGAATCCGACCCGGTGCAGGCTGGACTCGATCGGCGACCACACCTGTCCGGAACTCACGATGTCCCAGAAGGCGGTCAGCGTGGGCCCGGGGGCGAAGCTGGCGAAGGCCATGGTGTCGGGGTTGTTGGCGATGGCCCAGCCGCCCCACCACCACAGGGCCAGCAGCCCGGCGATGCCGAGCAGCGGGTACTGCAGCCGCCGGCGCAGGTGGTTCAGGGAACGCAGGGAGGCCCACCCCCACTCCCCGGGGGTGGTCGGCAGGTCGAATGTCGCGTCGCGGTTCATAGCTGTACGATCTCCTCGCGGGCAAACGGCGAATCCATGTCCACGCCGGGTGCGTTGTGCCAGGCGGTGTATTTCTCCATGGCCTTCTCGACGAACTCGTAGTTGACCAGGTCATCGGCCACCTCTTCGGGGTCCAGGCCCGAGAGGAAGGTGGTGTCGCCGCCGACCAGGGTCTCGTTCATCGCGCCCACCAGCATCTTCGTCGCCGAGGGGTAGGGCCACGGGGAGAAGTCGATGCGGCCGTTAGCCCAGTCGGCATGGCGGATCGCGCCGGAGTCGATGTAGGTACTGTCGTCGGCGTAGTTGGTCATCGCGCGTTCGACCACCCCGGACGGCATCGGCAGATACCCCTTGCCGTCGCGCGACAGCAGGTGGGCGATCTCCTTCTTGTTGTCCTGGATGTGACCCTGGGCGCGAACCACCGCGTTCATGGTCTTCTGCGTCCATTCCGGCTGGCGGTCGGTGAGCGTCTCGTTCATGCACACCACGCAGCAGGGGTGGTTCTTCCAGATGTCGCCGGTGAAGCGCAGCAGGTTGCCGTGGGCCAGCATCTCGCCGGCGGCGTTGAAGGGCTCGGCGACGATGAAGGCGTCGATCGAGCGCGCGGCCAGGGCCGGCGGCATGTCCGGCGGCGGCATCAGCATCAGGTTGACCTCGTCCGGGGCCAGATCGTCGCCCTGATCCTTGATCACCGGCTTCAGGCCGGCGTCGCGCAGGGCCATCTGCATGACCACGTTGTGCATGGAGTACCAGTAGGGCACGGCCACGCTCATGCCACCCATATCGGCGAAATCGTTGACCTCCACGTGGCGGCCGGTGACCACCGCCGAGCCGTTGGTGTGGGCCCAGGACATGATCTTGGCCGGGAAGTCGTTCTGGTAGCGCATCCACAGCGGGATCGGCTTGAGCAGGTGGACCAGGTTGAAGCGGTTGGCCGCGAAGGATTCGATCAGCGGCGACCAGCCGCGGATCAGCTGCGGTTCGGCCACCTCCAGGCCTTCGTCCTCGAAATAGCCCTCGGAATGTGCGACCAGCAGGGCCGCGGCATCGGTGATGGGGATGTAGCCGATGCGCACGACGCCGTCGAAGTCGTCCACTTCGGGGTCGACGCCACCCAGGTCGGGTTGCTGGGCGAGCAGCGAGCCCGGGGCGGTCAGGCCGGCGCCGGCGACCAGCGAGCCGGCCGCCGCCGAGCGCAGGAAGGTACGGCGGGACAGGCTGCCGCCAAGGATGCGGTCGAGTTCCGCGTCGATGTGGTGGTGGTTGTCACAGTTGCACATGGTGATGTTCCTCTCGGGTGACGGGCTAGGTACGGTTCAGGCCGCGCGAATCGCGCGACGGGCGGGGGCGGATCCGGACCCGGCGGAATCGTCGGCTTCGGGGGCTTCGGCGGATGACGACGTGTCATCGGTCGGGTCGGGGCGCGAGGCCGGGTGGCGTGTCGCGCCAAAGAACTCCATCAGCTCGGCCTTCAGTTCGGTGAATCCGGGGCTGGTGCGGTCGCGCGGATGCGGCAGGTCCACCTCGAGCTGGTGCTGCAGCGTGCCCGGGTTGGAACCCATCACGACCACGCGATCGGCCATGGCGACGGCCTCTTCGATGTCATGGGTCACGAACACCACGGTGATGCCGCGATCCCGCGACAGCCGCACGACCTCGTCCTGCAGCTCGGTCTTGGTGAACGCATCCAGGGCGGAAAACGGCTCGTCCAGCAGCAGGAGTTCCGGGTCGGTGGCCAGGCTGCGCGCCAGGGCTACGCGCTGCTGCTGGCCACCGGACAGCGACTGCACGTTGACCTCGGCCTTTTCGGCCAGGCCCACCGTCTCCAGCAGGGCGTCGACGCGCTTGTTCATGCCTTCCTGACGGCCCTGAAAGATCAGGCCGAGGGAGGCGTTGCGGCGCACGGTCATCCACGGGTAGAGCGAGGGCTTCTGGAACATCATGTTCCAGCGCGGGCTGGGCTTGATGACCTGGTGGCCGTTGATGCGTACCGCGCCCTCGCTGGGGATCAGCAGGCCCGCGAGCATGTGCAGCAGGGTGGATTTCCCGCAGCCGCTCTGCCCGATCAGGGCGATGGTCTCGCCGGGGCTGACGGTCAGCTCGATGTCCTGGAGCGTCGGGTCCGTCTGTTTCGGATAGTGATGCGTGATGTAGTCGATGGAGATGGCTGCGCCCATGGCGATGCTCCTCTTCCGGGAACGTTGGTGGGCCGTGGTTCTCACGGCGCGCTCACAGGAACCCTTACAAGAGGCGTGCCAGATGCAGAACGGCCGCGAACCGGGCGCGAAACGGTGTGGGTCCGGAGGGGGTGAAACGGCTGCAGGACGCGGATGAGCGGGGAACAGGCGCGGTTCACGGGCCGGTGCGGGCGGCGGTGCCGGATGGCGGTGGCCGACGTTTCGTCGTGGTGCAACGGGGCACTGTGTCGACAATGTTGGTGCAAGGGGCAGACAAAGTGTCCGCTTTGTCCGCCCGCGGGGCAGGGCGATCTCCCCGGATGGCCTGCCGATCGGCCGGGAATCGCGGCATGGCGCCATCGGGGGCAACATGGCACGGCTTCTGCAACGGGACTGGCGACCCGGCCACAAAGGTTCGGGCATTGACCAAACAACCGTCAGGAGACCTGATCATGTCGACCGCAGAAGCCACCACCGCCATTTCCATGAATGCCCTGGATCCCATCGACCAGGACGGCCTGAACAAGCTCGCCGACAAGGGCAAGGCCAACCCCGACAGTGTCGTGACCCTCAAGGCGCGCACCGTGTGCGAGGGCAAGTTCCGCAACCTGACCTACGTGCGCGACCTGGATGCCCACGTGATCGACGAGCCGCCGCACCTGCTGGGCGATGACACCGCCCCCAATCCTTCCGAGGCCGCGCTGGCCAGCCTGGGGGCCTGCCTGTCGGTGGGGATGCACGCCAATGCCATCGATCGCGGCATCACCCTGACCAGGCTGGAGCTCTCGCTGGAGGGTGACATCAACGTGACCGCGGTCTGGGGCGTGGGCGACACCGACAAGTCCAAGCGCCTGGGCTTCACCGACATCCGCGTGAAGGTCGACCTCGAGGGCGACGCCAGCGAGGAAGAGCTGAAGGAACTGGTGGCGCACGCCGACTTCTGGTCGCCGGTCGCCAACACCATGCGCAACCCGGTCAACGTGGCCGTGGAAAAGGCCTGAGGCCGAGGAGACCCGTAATGCTCGAGACCCGTGAACAAGCAACGGGGGTGGCGCCGGTCTCCGCACCGGTGTACGCCGAGGACGGGCTGCGGGACCTGGTGGCGGGGCAGCTTGCCCCGCTCACCGTCCGCATCGACCGTGACGGCCATTACCCCGAGGAATTCCTGCATCAGGCGGGTCAGCTGGGTGCGTTCAATGCCCATCTGGCCAGTCAGAACCCCGCTGGGGCCACGGACCTGGTGTCCGCGATCCGCGCCGAGGAGGTGATCTCCGCCGAATGCATGACCACCGGCTTCGTTGCCTGGTGCCAGAACGCCTGTGCCTGGTACGTGGAGAACAGTGATTCCTCCACGCTCAAGCGCGAGGTCCTGCCGAAGCTGGCCAATGGCGAGGCGTTCGGCGCCACCGCCCTGTCCAATCCGATGAAATGGTTCGCCAGCATCGAGGAGCTCAAGCTCTCGGCCGAGCGTGTGGAGGGCGGCTACGTGGTGTCCGGGGCGCTGCCGTGGGTGTCCAATCTGGGCGACGATCACTACTTCGGTGCGATCTTCCGTACCACGGATGACAACCCGCGTCCGCTGATGGCGGTCATCAACTGCGCCGACCCCGGCTTCAGCCTGACCCCGTGCCCCGAGTTCATCGCTCTGGAGGGTTCGCGCACCTTCGGCTGCCATTTCGACCGGGTGTTCGTGCCCGACGAGCACGTGCTGGCCGATCCCCTGCCGGAGTACATCCAGCGTATCCGTCCCGGTTTCGTGCTGCTGCAGATGGGCATGGGCCTGGGCCTGATCGAGGGCTGCATCAACACCATGCACGAGGCCAACGAGACCCTGTCGCACGTGAACGGCTATCTCGATGACCAGGCGGGCGAGCTGGAGGAGATCCTGGAAGACGCACGCCAGGCGACCTATGCCCTGGCGCGCGATCCCTTCGACACCAGCGACGCGTTCTTTGCCGACGTGCTGCAGATGCGTCTGACCGGTTCGGAACTGGCGCTGCGGGCCTCGCAGTCGGCGCTGCTGCACAGCGGGGCGCGCGGTTACCTGTCCAGTGCGGCCGCCCAGCGCAAGCTGCGCGAATCCTATTTCGTGGCCATCGTTACGCCTGCCATCAAGCACCTGCGCAAGGAGCTGGCGCGTATCCACGCCCACTGACCGGCGCCCGGAGGAGACATCATGCTGGAAACCACCACCAAACTCGATGCCGAAGCGGCCGTGGCCGCCCTGAAGGAGGCCGTGGAGGCGCAGGGACTGCGCGTGGCCGGAGAAATCAACGGCCAGGCCAATGCCGCGATGATCGGGGCCGAGGTCCCGGTCGACCGTATCCTCGAGGTCTTTCATCCACGCTATGCCCTGCGCGTGTGGGAGGCCTGCAAGCCCGCGGGTATCGACATCCCCCTGCGCATCCATGTCTGGAGCGACGGCGAGCAGCTGCATGTAACGGCGCGGCGTCCGTCGGAGGTGTTCGCCCCCTGGGGCAGCGCCGAGCTGGATGCGCTGGGCGCGGAGCTGGACCCGCTGTTCGAGGCGATTGTCGCCCGTCTGCCGGAGGTTGCGTGATGTCTGCTGAAGCCGAAACCCAAACCGAATATCGACGCTACATCTGCCGCGTGTGCGGCTACATCTACGACGAGGCGAAGGGCGACCCGGACTCGGGCCTGCCACCGGGGACCCGGTTCGAGGACATCCCGGACGACTGGTACTGCCCGGACTGCAACGTCACCAAGGCCGACTTCGACCGCCTGCAGCCGCGTGCCGAGGACCCGGTCGAGGCACAAGCGGCGCAGGCCTGGCGCACCCCGCTGGCGGACGACCCGGATGCGGTGGTGGTCGTCGGCGGCGGCATGGCCGGCTGGGCAATGGCCGAGGAACTGCGCGCCCGCGACCCGGAGCGCAGTATTCGGCTGGTGACCGGGGATCGCGGCGATTATTACACCAAACCGCGGATCTCCACGGCCTGTGCGCGCGGTGTGGACCCGGACGACCTGATGGAGGAATCCGGCGTGGCGCGAGCCGCGCGCCTGGGCGTCGAGCTGCTGCCGCACGTGCGCCTGCTGGACATCGACCGTCAACGCCGGCGTCTGATCACCCCGCGCGGCGGCATTCCCTACGGCGATCTGGTGCTGGCGACCGGCGCGAGCCCGATACGGCTCGACATCCCGGGTGACGGACCCCCGCCGCGGGTGGTGAACACCCTGGATGACTACCGCGCGCTGCGTGCGGAACTGCAACCCGGGGCCCGCGTGGCGATCCTGGGCGCGGGGCTGGTCGGCAGCGAGCTGGCCGATGATCTGGCGGCCGGCGGCTATTCGGTGGATCTGATCGAGATGGCCGAGCGCCCGCTGGCGCGGCTCGCGCCGCCCGAGCTGGGGGATGACCTGGCGGCTGCACTGGCGCAGCGCGGGGTCGCCCTGTACACCGGGACCTCGGTGGCTTGTCTGGAGGCCTTGCCGGCGGCGGGCGAAGGTCCCGTGGCGTCCCGGCTGACACTGGCCGGTGGCGAGACCCTGGAGGCGGACGTCGTGATTACCGCCCTCGGTTTGCGGCCGAACATCGACGTGGCTGTCGGGGCCGGCCTGGACTGCGGGCGCGGCATCCGGGTGGACGCCACGCTGGCGACCTCCGATCCGGCGATCCGCGCCCTCGGGGACTGTGCCGAATACGACGGCGTCCTGCGCCCCTACGTGGGTACGCTGCGGGCCCAGGCGGAAGTGATCGCCGATCGCCTGGCCGGGGGAGCGTCGCGCTATGCACCGGACGCCGGCACCGTGCAGGTCAAGACCACCAGCCTGCCGATGCAGGTCTGCCCGCCATCGGTCGCGGATGCCGCCGCGGGTGAGTGGGTGTCCGTGGAGGGCGATGCCGACGGCCGCCGGATGGAGTTCCATGCCGACGGCCGCCTGGCGGGCTTCGCCCTGTCCGGGGCCCTGACCCGCGAGGCCGGGCCGATGGAGGCCCGGCTGGGCGAGCCGGTGACGCAGCCGGAGGTTCGCGCGCGGATGGCGTCCTGACGGACGCCTCCCGGCCGGGCCCCCGGCGGCGCCCGGGGCTTCAGCCTCCGGTCGGCTCCAGCAGCAGGGCGGTCAGTGGCGGCAGGTCCACATGCAGCGTGGCCGGCTGGCCGTGATAGGCCTCGGTCGTGGCCTCGCACTGCAGCGGGCCGCGCGAGGCGCCGCCGTAGAACTCCGAGTCGGTGTTCAGCATGACCCGCCAGGTCCCGGCCCGCGGGCTCGGGATCGGGTAGCCGCTGCGTTCCACCGGCGTCAGGTTGAGGATCACGATGCGTTCGTGGCCCTCCACGTCACGGCGCACGAAGCTGAGCACCGAATTGTCGGCGTCGTCGGCATTCAACCAGGCGAAGCCGTCGGGCTCGAACTCGCGGCCGTGCAGCGCGGGCTGCTCGCGATACACCCCGTTGAGGTCCTTCACCAGCTGCTGCAGGCCCTGATGCAGCGGGTACTGCAGCACGTACCAGTCCAGTTCTCCGGCTTCCGACCACTCGGTGCCTTGGCCGAACTCCTGGCCCATGAACAGCAGCTTCTTCCCCGGGTACAGCCACTGCCAGGCATACAGCAGGCGCATGTTGGCGTGCTGTTCCCACTCGTTGCCGGGCATGCGCCCGCGCAGGCTGCGCTTGCCGTGCACGACCTCGTCGTGCGAGAAGGGCAGCACGAAGTTCTCCGAATAGGCGTAGATCTGCGCGAAAGTGAGCTGACTGTGGTGGTAACGCCGGTAGACCGGATCCATGCCGAAATACGTCAGGGTGTCGTGCATCCAGCCCATGTTCCACTTCATGGTGAAGCCCAGCCCGCCCATCGACGGCGGCCGGCTCACGCCGGGCCAGGCGGTGGATTCCTCGGCGATCATCACCACGCCGGGGTGGCCGGTCTGCACGGTCTCGTTGACGTCGCGCAGGAACTCGATCGCCTCCAGGTTCTCGTTGCCGCCGTGGATGTTGGGGATCCACTCGTGATCCTCGCGGTTGTAGTCGAGATAGAGCATGGAGGCGACCGCATCCACCCGCAGGCCGTCGAGGTGGAAGTCCTCGATCCAGCACAGCGCCGATGACAGCAGGAAGTTGCGCACCTCGGGGCGGCCGTAGTTGAAGATCAGCGTGCCCCATTCGCGGTGCTCGCCCAGACGCGGGTCCTCGTGCTCGTACAGGGCGGTGCCGTCGAAGCGGGCGAGGGCGAAGTCGTCGCGCGGGAAATGGCCGGGCACCCAGTCGAGGATCACCCCCAGACCGGCCTGATGGGCGGTATCGACGAAGCGGCGGAAGTCATCCGGGTCGCCGAAACGCGAGGTGGGCGCGAAGAAACCGGTGGACTGATAGCCCCAGGAGCCGTCGAACGGGTGCTCGGTGACCGGCAGCAGCTCGAGGTGGGTGAAGCCCATGTCGCGGGCGTAAGGCACCAGGCGTTCGGCCAGTTCGGCGTAGTTCGGCCAGTCGCCGTTGGGGCTGCGCTGCCAGGAGCCCAGGTGCACCTCGTAGATGCTCATCGGCCGGTGCTTCCAGGCCTCGGGGTCGCGGTTCTCCATCCACTCGCGGTCGTTCCACGCGTAACCGCTCTCCGGGATGACCCGCGAGGCGGTCTCCGGGCGCACCTGGTAGGCGGCCGCATAGGGGTCGGACTTCAGACGCAGCTCGCCGGTGTCGCGGTTGCGGATCTCGTACTTGTACAGGGTCTCCGGACCCACCCCGGGAATGAACAGCTCCCAGATGCCGCTGGAACCGTGCACGGTCATCGGGTGGCAGCGCCCGTCCCAGTGGTTGAAGTCGCCGACCACGCTGACCCGCTCGGCCGCCGGCGCCCATACGGCAAAACGCACGCCGTCGATCCCGTCCCGGTTTTCGCAGTGCGCGCCGAACATGCGGTGGGCGTGCCAGTGGCGGCCCTCGCCGAACAGGTGGCGGTCGAAATCCGGGATGTTCGGGGCGAAGCTCCACGGGTCGATGACGCTGACGATCTCCTTGTGTCCGGACGGGCGCCAGCGCAGCTCCGGATGCTCCGCCAGCTTGCGCGAGGCGCCCTTCCATACGAACAGCCCCGGGGTGTCGGTGGTGTCCATGGGCTCCGGGGGTGCGTCGGGTTCCGGAACCAGCCAGACCTCGTCGGCCTGCGGGAACCAGGCGCGATAGCAGGTGGTCTGGCGATTGAGGGCGTGGGCCCCCAGGACCGCATGCGCGTCGTGCAGACGGGCCTGTGCCAGACGCCGGATTTCATCCGCGACTTCCGTAATGCAATTGTTCCGGTCAGTTGTCATACTCGATGCATCCGCTTCACGTAGAGTGGGGCCGGTCAACGTAATCCGCGGGGGAACCCGCAACCAGCAGCTTTCTGCAAGGATGGGCCTATGAACCCTCAGCCGCAACGGTTCGTCAGCCGACTGACCCGGGAAACCCTGGCACTGGTGCTTGCCGGAGGTCGCGGGTCGCGACTCAAGCAACTGACGCTGTGGCGGGCCAAGCCCGCCGTACCCTTCGGCGGCAAGTTCCGCATCATCGATTTCCCGCTGTCCAACTGCATCAATTCCGGGATCCGCCGCGTGGCGATCCTGACCCAGTACAAGGCGCATTCGCTGATCCAGCACATCCAGCGCGGCTGGAGCTTCCTGCGCGGGGAATTCGGCGAATTCATCGAACTGCTGCCGGCGCAGCAGCGCATCGAGACCTCCTGGTATTCGGGGACCGCCGACGCGGTCTACCAGAACGTCGACATCATCCGGCAGCACGCCCCCAGTTATGTGCTGATCCTCGCCGGCGATCACATCTACAAGATGGACTACGGACAGATGATCGCCCAGCACGTGGAAAGCGGGGCGGACATGACCGTGGGCTGCCTGGAGGTACCGAAGGAGGAGGCCACCGGGTTCGGCGTGATGGGTGTGGATGCCGAGGGGCGCGTGACCTCGTTCGAGGAGAAACCCGACGATCCGGCGACCATCCCGGGCAGCGAGACACATTCGCTGGCCTCCATGGGGATCTACGTCTTCAACCGCGATTTCCTCTTCGAGCAGCTCCTCAAGGATGCCGACGACACCTTCTCCAGCCATGATTTTGGCAAGGACATTATCCCCCGCATCATCGAGAAAAACCGCGTGATGGCGTACCCGTTCCGCGACGAGGCCGGCCAGCGCCAGGGTTACTGGCGCGACGTCGGCACCATCGATTCCTACTGGAAGGCCAACCTGGAGCTCATCGGCGTGACCCCCGAACTCAACCTGTACGACAGCGAATGGCCGATCTGGACCTACCAGGAGCAGCTCCCGCCGGCCAAGTTCGTATTCGACGACGACGACCGCCGAGGCATGGCGATCGACTCGATGGTCTCCGGAGGCTGCATCATCTCCGGCAGCCGGGTGCGGCATTCGCTGCTGTTCTCCAGCGTGGAGGTCAGCGCCTGCGGCGAAGTGGAGAACTCGGTGATCCTGCCCGACGTGCAGGTGGGCGAAAACGCCGTGATCCGCAACGCGGTGATCGACAAGGCCTGCCGCATCCCGCCGGGGACCGAGATCGGACTGGACGACGAGGCCGACGCCCGCGATTACTACGTCTCGCCCGGGGGCGTGCGTGTGGTGACCCCGGAGATGCTCGGTCAGGGACGTCACCATGTCCGCTGAGCGCTCCTCGAAGGCCCTCGCCCGTGTTCCGGACAAGCTGGACGTGGTGCTGTGCTGGCACATGCACCAGCCGCAGTACTTCGACGGCGGCCGCCGGGAGTATGCCCTGCCGTGGACCTACCTCCATGCGCTGAAGGACTACACCGACATGGCGGCCCATCTGGAGGCCTGCCCGCGGGCGCGGGCGGTGGTGAACTTCGCCCCCATCCTGCTGGAACAGATCGCCGACTATGCACGGCGCGTGGACCGGGCCCTGAAGAACTGTGTGCCGGTCGGGGATCCGGTGCTGGACATGCTCCACATGGACATCGTGCCGGTGGAGCCGGACCAGCGCCGCGAGATCATCCGCGCCTGTCTGCGCGCCCACGCGCCGCGCATGATCGACCCGTTTCCGCTGTTTGCCCGGCTTGCGGCCATCGGACGCCAGGCGCTGGAGGACGACATTCTGCTGGCGCATCTGGACGGGCGCTTCTTCCAGGAACTGGCCACCTGCTATCACCTGGCCTGGACCGGCGAGACCGTGCGCCGCGCGCGGCCCGAACTGCAGTGCTGGTTGAAGGCCGAAGCCGGCTTCGAGTCCGGGGTGCGTCGGCGTCTGCTGGAGATCCTGCGCGACGAGCTGCACAACGTGATCCCGCGCTACCGCAAACTGGCGGAACAGGGGCGGGTGGAGCTGTCGTTCACCCCCTACGCCCACCCCATCATGCCGCTGCTGCAGGACCTGGCTTCGGCCCGCGAGGCCATGCCCGAGGCCGAACTGCCGGAGGCCCCGGCGTATCCCGATGGTGAAGCCCGGGTGCGCTGGCACATCGAACGCGGGCTGGAGGTGTTCGAGAAGCACTTCGGCATGCGTCCGACCGGTTGCTGGCCGTCCGAGGGCAGCCTGAGCGAGGCCACCATTCGCCTGCTGGACGAATACGGCCTGCGATGGACGGCCAGCGGCCAGGGCGTGCTGGGCAACAGCCTGGAAGCCGCCGGCGGCATGCCGGATGCGGAGGACAATGGCAACGGCAACGGCGAGGGCGAGGAAGACGGGCCCCGCGACCTGCAGGGCTGGCTGCACCGTGGCTATCGACTGCGGGACACCGAGATTGCGCTGTATTTCCGCGATGACGGACTGTCCGACGCGATCGGCTTCCGCTACGCCGACTGGCACGCCGATGACGCGGTGGCCGACTTCGTGCACCACATCGGAAACATCGCCGAGGTGGCCCCGGCCGGCAGCGTGGTGTCGGTGATCCTCGACGGCGAGAACGCCTGGGAGTACTACCCGGAGAACGGCTTCCATTTCCTCAACGGGCTGTACGAGGCCCTGGCGCAGCACGAGCGGCTCAACCTGTGCACCTTCGACGACGTGTGCGCCCATGCGACGACTGCCGGGGGTGCGGAGCCGGTGGAGCTCCCCGGCGTGGTGGCCGGCTCCTGGGTCTACGGGACCTTTTCCACCTGGATCGGCGACCCCGACAAGAACCGCGGCTGGGACCGGCTGATCGAGGCCCGCGAGGCCGTGGATGCGGCGATCGCGGAGGACCCCTCGCTGGATACACCGGAACTGCGCGAACAGCTCGCCATCTGCGAGGGTTCCGACTGGTGCTGGTGGTTCGGGGCCTACAACCCGGCGGGTTCGGTCAGCGACTTCGAACAGCTCTATCGGCGCCACCTGGCCCGGTTGTACCAGCTCGCCGGCCTGGCGGTGCCCGAGGCCCTGGAGGAGGTGCTGTCGGTGGGCGGCGGCGATCCGGCTGCCGGAGGGACCATGCGGAAAGGGCAGGACTGATTCATGGAAGAAACGCAGCATTCCAATCCGCTGCTGCAGCGCCGGCGTGCCGGCGTGCTGCTGCACCCGACCTCGCTGCCGGGGCCGCATCCGGTGGGTACCCTGGGCGACGAGGCGTTTCGCTTTGTCAACTGGGCGGCCTCGGCAGGTTTCACCCTGTGGCAGATCCTGCCGCTGCACCCGGTGCAGAGCGACGGGTCGCCTTACGCCAGCATCTCGGCCTTTGCCGGGGATCCGCGAATGATCGATCCGGCGCGGCTGGCGGAGGCGACCGGGATCGTCGATGACGGCCGCCCGGTGGAAGAACTGCTGCAACGGGCCGGTGAGGCGGTGGCACGGGAAGAACATGCGCTGCATTCGGCCTGCCGTGCGTTCCTCGAGGAACAGGGGCCGATCTGGCTGGATGACTTCGCGCTGTTCTGCGTGATCCGGGCGCGCCACGACGATCGCCCGTGGTGGGAATGGGACCCGGAGTTCCGCGATCGCCAGCCGGAGGCCCTGGAGCGGGTGGCCTGCGAAGAAGCGCAGGCGCTGGAGCAGGTCCGCTTCGTGCAGTTCGCGTTCGCCGATCAGTGGCGTACGCTGCGCCGCCATGCCAACGACTGTGGCCTGATGCTGCTGGGGGACATGCCGATCTTCGTTGCCCATGATTCGGCGGACGTGTGGGCGAATCGCGAGCTGTTCGACCTGGATGCGCAGGGACAGCCGCGCACCGTGGCCGGGGTGCCGCCGGATTATTTCTCCGAGACCGGACAGCGCTGGGGCAACCCGCAGTACCGCTGGGACCGCCTCGCCGAGACCGGTTACGCCTGGTGGATCCGGCGTGTGCGGCGGGCGCTGGAGACGGTGGATGCCCTGCGGATCGACCACTTCCGGGGGTTCGAATCGAGCTGGGCGATCCCGGCCGAGGAGCCGGACGCGACCCGGGGTTACTGGTTCGACGGGCCCGGTGCCGAATTCTTCGAGGCGCTGGCCGACGAACTCGGGTACCTGCCGGTGCTGGCCGAAGATCTGGGGGTAATTACGCCGGAGGTTACCGCGCTGCGCGAGCGCTTCGATTTTCCCGGCATGCGGATCCTGCAGTTCGCGTTCGAGGGCGGCGAGGCCAACCCGTACCTGCCGGCGAATCATGACGAGATGAGCGCCGTGTATACCGGCACCCATGACAACGACACCACCGTGGGCTGGTTCGCGTCACTGGATGAAGCCATGCAGCAGCACGTGCTGAATGTCCTGGGCGAACCGGAAGATGCGGCCGACACCATGCCCTGGCCGCTGATCCGCACGGCGTACGCCTCGCCGGCGCGTATCGCGATCCTGCCGATGCAGGACGTGCTCGAGCTGGCCAGCGAACACCGGATGAACCGTCCCGGGACGGTGGAGGGTAACTGGGACTGGCGTTTTGACTGGGAGTGGGTGCCCGGGGAACGTGCCGGCGAGATGCGGGCACTGGCCGAGGCGCACGGGCGCCTTCCGCCCGACTCCTGAGCTCGCGGTCCCCGCGGGGAATCCCGCGGGCCACAATGAAAAAGGCCCGGTCCTGAGAGGGCCGGGCCTTGCTGGCTGCCTGCGATTTCGCCTGCGAGCCGGCTCTTACTGCCGGGGCGCCATGCCGGGCGCGCCACCGCCACCCCCGGGTTGCTGCTGCATCATTTCCTGCTGCAGGGCTTCCATACGCTCGATGACATCGTCAATGTCGGCGTTTTCCGCACGCATGGCGCTCATCAGGTCCTCCCGCAGGGCTTCCTGGGCGTCCAGGATCTCCGGATCCTCGGCCACGGCCTGCTGGGCTTCCTGCAGGTTGCGCTGCGCCTGCTGAACGTCTTCGGACTGGATCAGCTGCTGGCGTTCTTCCGCGCTCAGGTCGGGATCACGCAGGCCTTCCTCGGCGGATTCCAGGGTGTCCAGATCGGAACGCGGTTCAAAACCGGCGGCTTCCATCTTGTCGAGGACCAGTTCCTCCAGTTCCTCGCCCTTGCGCTCCAGCTCGGGGTTGTTTTCGATGGCCTGCTGCTGGGTCTGCGCGAGGGTCTGCTGGAGTTCCTGCATCTCCATCTGCGGGCCGCCCTGCTGCTGGCCGCCCATGCCCTGGCCCATGCCCTGGGCGTGGGCCATGCCGCTGGCCAGTGCGAGGACCGCGGCGGCGGTGAGGCCGATGATCGACCGGGAGTGTTTCTGCATCGTACTGCTCTCCTGAAAGGATGTCTCTTGCCACTCTGAAGGCGAGTGATGAACCACAGCTTAACAGCCTCGAGGGCCGGGTGTCGGCCCGCCAACGGGCCGTGATGCCGGCTGTGGCGGTGGTGGAGAGACCGCGCAGATGGCCCGTACGTTCCGTTGACGGGAGATTCGCCCGATCAGCGCCGCAGATAGCGGAACCAGGAGGCGATGTTGAGCAGGCTGGCCAGTGACTGGGCGAGATAGGTATACGCGGCGGCACGCAGGATGCGCTCCGCGTGGCGGTAATCCGGCTCGTGCAGGTAGCTGCCCTCGCGCAGCATGGGCATCGCGCGGCGGAAACTGGCGTCCAGTTCCGTGGGCAGGGTCACGAAATGGACCAGCGCCGCCATGCCCATCGACAGCACGCCGGCCAGGAAGAACAGGATGCCCGGCGCCGGGTGGCGGGTGATCAGGGTGATGATCGGGATGCCGATCATCAGGATCGCGCCCAGCCGCTGGGCGTGACGGGTGGCGGCCACCAGGGTGCCGCGCAGTTGCAGCGGGCGGTAGCCCCGTGCGTGCTGCACCGCGTGGCCGACCTCGTGGGCCGCCACGGTGACCGCGGTCAGCGAATGGCCGTGATAGTTCTGCTGCGACAGCCGCACCGTGTGGTCGCCGGGGTCGTAGTGGTCGCCGTCTTTCGTGGTCTCCACGTCCACATGGGTCAGACCGTGGCGGTGCAGCAGCTCGCGCGCCATGGCCGCGCCGCTGTAGCGGTAGCGGTCTTCGGGGCGGTGATATTTCTCCATGGTGCGCCGAACCCACCAGCCCGGCAGCCAGGCGATCAGCAGGAGCAGCGGTATGACCAGGATCAGCAGACGCATGCCATGATCTTCACCGGAGCGGCCCGCCGGTCCAAGAACCCCCGGCAGCCCGCGGGGCGTATACCGGCCGGCCGGTCACTGGTCCGTCATTCGTCGACGTCGTCGTAGTCGCCCTTGTGCTTCGGATTGGGGCGTGCCCGGCGATCCCGCGAGTAATCGGTATCGTCGGTTTCCGCTCCGGGCATGCGCCGCGATTCCAGGACCCGGAGGTTGGCGGCCGGCGCCGAGCCGTCCTTGTCCTCGCCGAAGTACAGCGTGGTGTGCGGGAACGGGATCTCGATGCCGGCGGCGTCGAAGTGGCGCTTGACCAGGCGGTTGAACGCGCGCCCCAGGCCGAACTGGGTGCCGGGCGCGGTCATGATCCGGATACGGATGTTGACCGAGGAATCGTCCAGCGCGGTGACTCCGTGCACCTCCATCTCGTCGAGCACGTTGGGGCCCTGTTCCGGGTCCTGCTTGAGCTCCTCGAAGGCCTCGCGCAGGCGGACGATGACCTCGTCGATGTCCTCGCGATAGGCCACCCCGTACTCGCCCACGTGGTAGGCGTATTCGCGCATGTAGTTGGAGACCGCATCCACCGAGGAAAACGGGATCAGGTGGTAGGTTCCGGCAAGATCGCGCATCCCGAGCGAGCGGATGGTGAGTTTCTCCACCGTGCCGGTGGTGCCGGTAACGGTGATGACGTCGCCGACGTTGATGGCGTTTTCCAGCTGGATGAACACCCCGGTGATGATGTCCTGCACCAGCTTCTGCGCGCCGAAGCCGATCGCCAGGCCGAGCACGCCGGCGCCGGCCAGCAGGGGGCCGATGTTGATGCCGAGCTCGGCGAGCACGATCATCACGGTGAATACCAGCAGGGCGATCGCCACCGCATTGCGGAAGATGGTGAGCAGGGTCTGCTCGCGCGCGGTGGGCTCGCCGTCGCCGGTCGCGGGGTTGAGCCGGTGCTCGATCCAGCTGGCGAACACCAGCCATACCAGCGCCGCCGCCAGCAGGATCAGGGCGACGGAGATCGCCGTGCCGAGGATCAGCGCTCCGGCATCCGAACGCACCCAGTCGAACAGGTTGAACGCGCCCCAGCCGTCGGCGATGACCGCGAGCACGATCAGCAGGATCACCAGACGCATGGTTTTGAGGGCCCGCGGTACATAGGCGTTGAGACGGGCCTGCAGCAGCGGGAACTTCTCGCGGGTCTCGTCGGGGATGGCGATCTCGCGCCCGATGATCTGGGTCAGCAGGGTCGCGATGAAAAAGCCGACGAAGGCCGCGATCAGGGTCTGCAGCGTGGCCGCGGCCATGAACGGCAGCGCGTCGTCCGGGCGGACGATGCTGACGACGGTCAGGGCGAGGAAATAAAGCAGCGCCAGCAGGTGCCAGGACCGTGCCAGCAGGCTGGTGACGATGCGGGTGAACGAGAAATACGAGCGGTTCGCCAGCATCATCAGCCGGTCATGCACCCGCTGGCGGTTCTGCAGGATGATGGTGGCGGCGTACAGGAAGGCCGTCAGCATCACCAGCAGGCCGAGGGACCGGCCGGCCTCCGCGGAGACATGCATGCCGGTCAGTGGCACCAGCAGCAGCAGGCCGTAACCGATGTAGGACACGATGCGTGCGAGCCAGGCGTTCCAGTAGGCGGCTTCTTCCCCGGCCATGGGCAGCAGGCGCAGGCCCTGGTAGCGGGTGGCGAAGATCAGCCGCAGCGCGGCGCGCGCCAGCTCGATCAGCAGGAAGGCATTGAGGAACAGTGAATGCCGGGTCTCCATGGCGCCGGGTTCGCCCAGTACGAACAGCGCCAGGCCGTAGCCGGCAACCCAGGCCAGGACCACCGCCACGAAGTCGATGATCGCGGCCAGGCCGACCCCGGGCAGGGTCCGCAGCAGGCGGTACTGTTCGGCCGCGTTGAGGACCCAGCGATCGATGCCGCCGAACATCGGCGACGCCACGCGGCGCAGGACCCAGTAGATCACCAGGGTGATCAGGATGATGATCGCCAGGTCTCCGACCGCCATGCCGAAGGGGATCGGGTCGATGGCGCGCAGCTGCGCAACGGTGTCTTCGGCCACCGTGCCCAGCGCGCGGACCTCGGCCACCGTGCCCTCGGCCAGCCCCTGGGTCAGCCGGGCGATGCGGCGGGGCAGGGTCACCGCCTGTTCGGCGGTTTCGTCTTCCGCCGTGCTCTCCGCCGGATCCGCGGCGCCTCCCTCCGCGCGCAGGGTCCCCAGCAGCCGTTCCCGCGCCTCCGGGTCTTCCAGCAGCTCGATCAGGGCCGCGTGGGTCTCGGCGGAGGAGGGGGCGTCGTCCGCCATGGCCGGGCCGGTGGTCAGGGCCAGCGTGATCAGGAGCAGGGCCAGGAGGGCGAAAAGCAGGTGCTGCGGCGAGCGAAGTGGTGCGGCCACGCGGAACCTCGGACGGGCGGGATGGAACTTCGCAGTGTAAAGGTCCGTAAGCCCGGACCAAAGTCCCGTTCAGTGTTTCCCCGGGGATTCCCGCACCGGCCGCAGCCAGCCGGGTCCCAGTACCCTCATCTGCTCCTCGATCCACGCAATGCGGCGCTCGAGGGTTTCGCCCGGGGTCACCGGATCGAGGCGTCCGGGGGAAGGCAGGATGGCCGCCAGACGCGCGGCCTGCTGCGGGGTCAGTTCGCTCGCGGGGACATCGAAATAATGCTGTGCCGCATTTTCGATGCCATAGATCCCGGGGCCCCACTGGGCCAGGTTGAGATAGACCTCGAGGATGCGCTCCTTCGACCACAGCAGTTCCATGCCCACGGTCAGACCCGCCTCCAGGGCCTTGCGCAGCCAGGAACGCTCATGCCAGAGAAACAGGTTCTTGGCGGTCTGCTGGGTGATGGTCGAGGCCCCGCGCAGGCGTCCGCCGCGCGCGTGGTCGGTCAGGGCCTGGCGCACCGACGACCAGTCGAATCCGCGGTGCCGCGGGAAGCGCTGGTCCTCGGACGCGATCACCGCCAGCAGCACGGCGTCCGGCAGTTCGTCCAGCGAGCGCCACTCGGGCCGGTGCCGGGAGGCGGCCGCGCGGTCGGTGGCCGTGACCATCGCCATGCCGTAAGGTGGATCGACCCGGGCGAAATACAGCAGCACCGCGACCACCGCGGTCAGCATCAGCCCCAGCAGGGCGACGAGCAGCCACAAGAGGTAACGCAGCGGCCCCGGTGGCCGGGCGCGGCGACGTCGACCCAGGAGCATCATCGCGGGCGCCGCTCCGCCGTCGGGGTTTCGTGGTGGTTGTACCCGGAGTACCGTTTCATCGGAAGCAAGAATAGCGCAGGAAAGGTCCGGCTGTGGCGAACTCCGTGACCTCCGCACGGCCCAAGGATCACGGGGATCGCCATTCGCCGCGGATCACGCGACAGGCCGGCCGGACGCGGTCCGGCCCATCAGAGACAACAACAAGGAGGCGAGCCATGGAATACCTGCCGTATCGCTACACCAGCGGAAGCGGGGAGCAGCTGACCTTCGAGTTCGCGCTGCATCCCGAGACCGATTCGGCCGTGCGCGTGCAGCAGTTGCTGGACCGCGTGCTGACCACGGTGGATCACGAAGTGGCGGTGCTGGGTGACACCTGCAACGGTGATCTGCTGCAGGCGCTGGCGATGGCGCTGGCGGTGCGCACGGAAATGATCCCCGCCGACGGCGAGATGACCCGCGGTCTCGCGCGCGATGTGGTGGAGCGTGCGCTCCGGGCGCTGCCCGAGGCGCGCCACGAAATGAGCGGGCCCGTCGGCCATGCCTGAACCGCGCGAACGGCCCGTGGTGTTCTTTGACGGCGGCTGCCCGCTGTGCCGCCGCGAGATCGGCCACTACCGGCGCCTGGACACGGCCGGCCGGATCGACTGGCGGGACATCCATGCGGACGCCGCGGCGCTGGAAGGCCGCGGCATCGCGTGGGAGGAGGCCATGCGGCGCATGCATGCGGTGGACGAACACGGCCGGGTGGTGAGCGGGGCTTACGCCTTCGTCGCCACCTGGCGGCACCTGCCGTACTACCGCGTGGCGGGGGTGGTCCTGCATCGGCTGCCGCCGGTGGTCTGGCTGATGGACCGGGTGTACAACGTGTTCGCCCGTTTGCGCTGGCGTTCCCGCTGTCGCGACGGGGTCTGCCCGCCGCAGTGAGGCCCCGGTGAGCCGCGCGGCGCGCGGGCCGCAAAGGCCGCAGAAGACCTGTGTGGTCTGCGGCCGTCCGTTCACCTGGCGGCGGAAATGGGCGCGTTGCTGGGACGAGGTGAAATACTGCTCGCAGCGCTGCCGGCGGATGCGGGGCCGGCGCGGTCCGGTATAATCGTGGCCTGGTCCAGGCATGCCCGGGAGGGCCGATGTCCCGACACGATGCGCCCGACGAGCTGGAGCTGACGCTGGAGGCGGTGCTGTTCGCCGCGGACGAACCCGTACCCCTGCGCGATCTGCGCGCCGCCTGCGCGGAATCGGGCGAGGTCGACCGCGCGTCGGTGGAGGCGGCGCTGGCGCGTCTGGAGACGCGCTATGCCGACCGCGCGATCGAACTGGTGCGTTCGGCCGGCGGGTATCGTTTCCGCGTCCGGTCGCAGTACTCGGGCAGCGTGCGCGCGGCGCGGCCGGAACGCCCGCAGCGGCTGTCGCGCGCGTTGCTGGAGACGCTTGCGATCATCGCCTATCGCCAGCCGGTCACCCGCGCCGAGATCGAATCGGTGCGCGGG
Source organism: Thioalkalivibrio sp. ALE11 (assembly GCF_000381205.1). NCBI lineage: Bacteria > Pseudomonadati > Pseudomonadota > Gammaproteobacteria > Chromatiales > Ectothiorhodospiraceae > Thioalkalivibrio > Thioalkalivibrio sp. ALE11. The sequence continues at coordinate 82,339 of NZ_KB906167.1, forward strand.
GTGGCAGTCAGTTCAGGGATCATGCGCGGGCTGCAGGAACGGGAATGGATCTACGTGGTGGGGCACAAGGAGCTGCCGGGGCGACCGGCGCTGTACGGCACCACCCGCACCTTCCTCGACGACCTCGGCCTGCAGGCCCTGGACCAGCTGCCGCCGCTGGACGAGATCCGCGATCTGGCCGACGTGGCCACGGACGCCGGGCTGTCACTGGCGACCGACGAGGCCAGTGAGGCCGACGATGACGGCGACGGGGAGGGCGACGCAGCGGCAGCCGGCGAATCCCGGGCACCGTCCTGATCAGCGTTTCCTTCAGCGGTCGCGGCCGTTGTACATGGTCGCGATCGCCTCGCGGTAGTGCTCCCGGATCACCGGCCGCTTGAGTTTCATGGTCGGGGTCATCATGCCGTTCTCCACGCTCCACGGTTCGTGGATCACGTACACGTGGCGGATGCGCGCGTAGCCGGGGAAGTCCTCCAGCTGGTGGTGAATGCGGTCGAGGATCGCGCGTTCCACCTTGCGCGGTGGTTCTCCCGCGGTCGCCGGGTCGATCCCCTGGTCGGAGGCGAAGGTCTGCCAGGCGTCCGGTTCGGGGACCATCAGGGTGGTGAGGAACGGCTGGCCGTCGCCCACCACCATGATCTGGTCGAACAGGCCGTCGAGGCCGATGGCCATTTCCATGTCCGCCGGCGGTACCTTCTCGCCGTTGGTCAGCACCAGGATGTCCTTGATCCGGCCGGTGATGAACACGTGGCCCGTGTCGTCGATGCGCGCCTGGTCGCCGCTGCGCAGCCAGCCGTCGGCGTCGATGGTCTCGCGCGTGGCCTCTTCATTTTTCCAGTAGCCCAGCATCACGCAGTTCGAGCGCGTCTGCAGCTCGTGGTTTTCACCGATGCGTACTTCGACGTCCTCCAACGGTTTGCCGATGGAGGCGGGCAGGTTGTCGTCCGGGGTGTTCACGGTGACCACCGGGCCGGCCTCGGTCATGCCGTAGCCGTGCAGTACCGGCAGCCCCAGCCCGATGAACAGCTGCGCCACCGGCGGAGGAAGCGGGGCCCCGCCGCAGACCGCGAAACGCACCTGGCCGCCCAGGCGGTCGAGTACCTTGCGCGCGACCAGGCGGTCGAGCAGTGGCCACAGCAGGAAGGCGGGGGACCAGCGACCCCGGCCCTGCTGGTGTTCGAACCGGCGCCAGCCGACGGCGGCGGTCTTCTCGAACAGCCAGCGGCCGAGCGCCGACTTCTGCCGGAGACCGGCGCGGATTCGCCCGTGCACGCGTTCGTAGATCCGTGGCACCGAGATCAGCACCGTCGGCCGGATGGTCTGCAGGTCTTCGCCCAGGCGCTGGATCGAGCGGGCGAAGGCGACCTCGGCCCCGACCATCATGGGCATGTAGCAGCCGGCGGTGCGTTCCAGCATGTGCGACAGCGGCAGGAACGACAGGAAACGGTCGGACGGTCCGAGCGGGCCCGTGAGGGACGAGGCCCACGCGTTCTCCACGATGTTGCGGTGCGAAAGCATGACGCCCTTGGGCCGGCCGGTGGTGCCGGAGGTATAGACGATGGTCGCGAGGGCGTCGGGGTCGAGTTCCGGATAGCGGATCGCGGACGGGTCGCCGCCCCGCAGCCAGTCTTCCAGTGGCAGGACCCGCGGATCGCCCGAAGTGCCCGCGTTGTCGCTCAGGCGCACCACGCGCTTGAGCGACGGCATCTTCTCCAGATGCTCCAGCAGGCGGCGGCCATGCACGGTGTCGCCGATCAGCAGGGCGCGCGCCTGGGTCTGCCCGATGATGTAACCGACATTTTCGGGACGGTCATCGGTGTACAGCGGTACCGTGACCAGGCCCATTTCCATGGCGGAGAGGTCGGCGGCGATCCACTCGCGCGAGTTGCCGACCATGATGGCGACGCGGTCGCCCGGCCGCAGGCCCTCGGTGGCCAGCGCAGCCTGCCAGCGGTCGACCGTGCGGGCCATCTCGCCCCAGCTGCTGGAGGTCCATTCCTCGCGCTCGGGGTCGAACTGGCGGTAGGCCGGGGCATCGGGGGTCGCGGCCGCGCGGGCGCGGAACAGCGCCGGCAGGGTGGGGGCGTCTTCCGGACGGATGGTCGCGGGGTGGACCCGGGCGTTGGACATGCGCGGTCTCGCTGGACTGGTCTTGCCCTGCAAAGTAGAGGACGGCGCGGGGCGGGGGCAAGCGCGGGACGGCCGCCCTACATGCCGAGCGGATGCATCGCCGGGCCCGCGGCCACGGCCCCCAGCACCAGGCTGAAGCCGAGTACCGCGATGATCGCGCCGCCGGTCAGGCCGAAGGCCGGCCCGATCCAGGTCAGACGCGCGGCGCGGGTGCCGGTGAAACGTCGCCGGGTCCAGTCGCGAGCGTAGACCGCGAGCATGGCCAGCACGGAGACCGTGATGGCGGTGCCCGCGGACATCGCGAGCACGGCCGCCACGCCGGCCCAGACCAGACCGACGGCCGCGGATACCGCCATGATCAGCACGGCGCCGGAGCAGGGGCGGATGCCCACGGCCAGCACGGTGCCCCACCAGGTGCCCTTGTGATCGGGGTCGACGTGGTGGGGTGTGCCGCAGCCGCAATCATGCCCGTGGTCGTGTCCGTGGTCGTGCTCGTGGTCGTGCCCGTGCGCGGTGGCTGCCCGGCGCCGCCACGCCTGCCGCAGGGCGCGCCCCATCAGCCAGACGCCCAGCAGTCCCACCAGGGCGAAGCTGGCGATCTCCAGGTGGCGGACCTGTCCCAGGGTCTCGCGTGTCAGCCAGCCGAGCAGCCCGACCAGCAGCCCGACCAGCAGGATTGCCGTGACGCCCTGGGCAAGCGATGACGCCGCCGACAGGGCGATGCCGCGGCGCAGGTTCTGAGGCTGGGTCAGCAGGTAGGTGGTGATCACCGCCTTGCCGTGCCCGGGGCCGGCGGCGTGGAAGACCCCGTAGAGAAAGCTCACGAGGATCAGCAGGGCGCCCGCCTGCGCCGAGGGCGCGTCGCGCAGTCCGTGCAGTCCCCGGGTCAGTTCGCGGTGCAGCTGGCGCTGGGTATGCAGGACCCAGCCGACCAGCCGTTCCAGCGGTCCGGCATCATCCCCTCCCGGGAGCCTGGCGTCGGCGCGAGCGTCCGGGGCATCGGCAGGTCCCGTCGTTTCGGCGGGCGGTGGCTGTTCCGTGGCATCGGCATCCGCGTCGGACTCCGGGCCGCCGCCAAGGGGGTGGCCGGCCAGCGCGAGCGCGGGCAGCAGGATGCCGAGCAAAAGCAGCAGGACCGCTGCGGCCCGTCCCGGGCGGCGGTTGCGAGAGAGGGCTTGTCGGATCATTTCGTTATTTTATAACGTAGCAATGACGCGAGGAACCCGACGTCATTCACATTCCAGGCGCGCAATCTCGGCAAAATGGCGTCCGAGATCTTCGATCGGGCTGCGGGATTCGCGTTCCAGGGTGGCGGCATAACGCACCAGTTGTGGATCCGGGCGTGGTTCCTCGAGTTCGACCCGGCAGCCGTCGCCGCGGTTCACCTGGATTACGTCACCAGGGTCATGGCGGATCTCGATCCAGTAGGTGGGGTCATAGACGCGGTAGGTGAAATCCTCTTCGGCGCCGATGTCGTGCCGGTCCAGCGGGATCTCGAAGCCCAGGTGCAGGCGCCGGTCCTCCAGGCGCAGCTCGGGGGATTCGGCGGGCGGGGTGTCCAGCGTTTCGCCGCCTGCCTCGAGTTCGGTGAAGTGGTCGTATTCCGCGAGGTTGTCGAGCATGCGCGGACCGACCGTTTCCAGCACCGAGTCGATGCCGGCATCGCCGTCCATGTCGCGGGTCATCTCCTCCAGCAACATGTGGCTGTAGGTCGGGTCGATGACCCACAACTGGTGCATGGAGGCCAGTCGGCCGTCGCTGTCGAAGTCGAGGGTGACCCGCAGATCGATCCAGGCATGCGGGTGGGCGGTGGCCATCGCGGGCAGGCCGGCGGCCACCGCGATCAGGAGCGCCAGCGCCAGCCGGGCGCGTGCCCGGGTGGCGCTGCGGACAGCCCGCTCAGGCGCGCTGCCAGCGGGTGCCATCCGGCGTGTCCTCCAGTTCGATGCCGCTGGCCGTCAGCTCGTCGCGGATCGCATCGGCGGTGGCGAAATCCCGCGCGCGCCGCGCCTCGGCACGCGCGGCGATGCGTTCCTCCACCCATGCGGCGAGATCGGCATCATCGGCGACGTCGCCGCGGAACCAGGCCTCCGGGTCCTGCTGCAGCAGGCCCAGGAGTTCGCCGGCGGCCAGCAGCTCGCCCTTGCGGCGGGCGCGTTCGTCCTCGCTGTTGGCGGCCTGCAGGGCATCCGCCATGCGGTGCAGGGCGGCGAGCGCCCCGGCGGTGTCGAGATCGTCCAGCAATGCGGTGAAGACCGGGGTGTCCGTCGCATCGGCGGGGGTGGCCACGACCCCGGCGTGCTCGCGCAGCAGACGGTAGAAGCCGTCCAGCGCGTTGCGGCTCTGTTCCAGGGTGTCCTCGGAAAAGTTCAGCGGCGCGCGATAATGGCGCGACAGCAGCGCCAGGCGCAGGACCTCGCCGGGCCAGACCTGCAGCAGGTCGTGCAGCAGGCGGAAGTTGCCCAGCGACTTGGACATCTTCTCGCCTTCGATGGTCACGTGTCCGTTGTGCATCCAGTAGCGCGCGTAATGGCCACCGTGTTCGTCGCAGCCTTCGGCCGCGCAGCCCTGGGCGATCTCGTTCTCGTGATGCGGGAACACCAGATCGTGGCCGCCGCCGTGGAGGTCGATGCTGCGGCCCAGATGGGTGCGGATCATCGCGGTGCACTCCAGGTGCCAGCCCGGGCGCCCGTTGCCCCAGGGGCTGTCCCAGCCGGGTTCGTCCTCGCCGGCCGGCTTCCACAGCACGAAGTCGCCGGGATGGCGCTTGTAGTCGGCGACCTCTACCCGAGCCCCGGCCTGCATCGCCTCCAGGGTGCGCCCGGACAGGGCGCCGTAGGCAGGGTAAGAGGTCACGTCGAACAGCACGTGGCCGTCCGCCGCGTAGGCGTGGCCGCGCGCGAGCAGGTCCTCGATCAGGGCGATCATCTCGGTCACGTGATCGGTGGCACGGGGCTCGAGGGTCGGCTCCAGGGTGCCGAGCCGCGCGATGTCCTCGTGGAAGGCCCGGGTGAAGCGTTCGGTCAGCGCGGCGATGGGTTCGTCGTTCTCGCGCGCGGCCTGGTTGATCTTGTCGTCCACGTCGGTGATGTTGCGGGCGTAGACCACGTGCTCCGGGCCGTACAGCGCGCGCAGCACGCGGAACAGCACGTCGAACACCACCACCGGGCGGCCGTTGCCCACGTGCACGCGGTTGTACACGGTCGGCCCGCAGACATACATCGTCACCCGCTGCGGGTCGGCGGGAACGAAGGGCTCGCGCTGCCCCCCGAGGGTGTTGTGGATGACGAGCTGCGGTGCGCTGGCGTCGGCCATGGTCGGTGTTCCTTGTCGCGGTTTCAGGAGGCGCCGTAGAGGGTTTCGGGGTCGATCTGCGGGTCGCTGGTCACGGCAACCTGATCGCCGTCGACCTGCAGATAGAAACAGCTGCGCCGCCCGGTGTGGCAGGCGGGGCCGGTCTGATCGACCTTCGCCAGCACGGTGTCGCCGTCGCAGTCCAGATGCAGGGAATGCAGCTGCTGGACCTGGCCGGATGACTCGCCCTTGCGCCACAGCGCCCCGCGCGAACGCGACCAGTAGCAGACCCGTCCAGTGCGCAGGGTCTCCTCCAGGGCCTCGCGGTTCATCCAGGCCATCATCAGGACCTCCCCGCTGTCGCCCTGCTGGGCGATGGCGGGCACCAGCCCGTCGGCGTTGAAGCGGACGCGGTCGAGGACATCGGCGAGCGGCTCGTGGTGGCCGGCCGGGGCTTTTTCCAGGTTCTTGAACATGGCGGGTCGTTCAACTTGGTCGCAAACGTCAAAGAATAACATTCCGCGCCACGGGGCGGCCGGGTCTTGCGTCGTGTGCCCGTCCGGCGGATTCTTGGGGGAAGAAAGCACCGCGCAAAGAGGAGGGGGGCATGACACGCGACGCGAGTCCCGGGATCCGCCGCGGTGCCGCAATCACGGCTCTGGGTATCACCCTGATCTATCTGGTGCTCGGCCTGATGTGGATCGGGTTTTCCGACCGGGCGCTGCTGGCGCTGGTGGACGACGTGGAACTGCTGTCCCGGCTGCAGACCGGTAAGGGCTGGGCCTACGTGGTGGTGACCGCCGGGCTGCTTTTCGTGTTGATCCATCGCGCGCTGGCCGCCCGCGACCGGGCGGCCGCGGAGGCGGGGCGGGCCGCGCGCATCATCGAACACTCGCCGGTGCTGGCGATCGAATGGGAGGCGCGTGACGGCTGGCCGGTCACCTATGTCTCGTCCAATGCCGCGGACTGGGGGCTGGATCGCGAGGCCCTGCTGGCGGGCGATCCGGATTACGCCAGCCTGATTCACCCTGACGATCTGCCGTCCATCGTCGAGGAGGTGCAAATGCACCTCGAACATGGGCCGGATCGTCACACCCAGCTCTACCGCCTGGTACTGCCCGTGCTGGGTACGGTCTGGGTGGAAGACCGGACCTGGCTCAGCCGGGATACGGCCGGCCGTGTGACGCGCATCCACGGGGTGCTGCTGGACATCACGGAACGCCGGCGGCTGGAGCTGGAGCGTCAGCGGCAGATGGAACGGCTGGAACGGGCCGAACGCGACGCGGGCCTGGGCAGCTGGGAATACGATCCGGTGAACGGGTTCTGGTGGTCGGACCAGCTTTTCCGGTTGCTGGGGCGCCCGCCCGACGGCCCCGAACCGGACGTGGCCACGCTGCTGGAGCGTGACCTCGACACCGAGTCCGCCGACGGGCCACGCCTGGCTGCCACCTTGCGGGGCATGGCCGCCGGTACCCCGCCGCAAAGCCAGTACCTGCACGTACGCCGACACCCGGGGCGCGGGCCGGAGACCTGGCTGCGCTTCGGCATTCAGCGCGCGTCGTCGTTTACGGGTGACGGCCCCGGTGGCGCGTGGCGGGTGCAGGGTACGGCGCTGGACATCACCGAACTGCACCAGGCCGAGCTGGAACTGCGTGCGCTCAATGCCGATCTGGAGCGCCGGGTCGAGCGGCGCACCGCGGAACTGCAAATCGCCAACCAGGAGCTCGAATCCTTCTCCTACGCGGTTTCCCATGATCTCAAGGCGCCGCTGCGCGGGATCGAGGGCTACAGCCAGCTGCTGGAGGCGGAGCATGCCGAGCGCCTGGATGACGAGGGTCGCGAATTCCTGCGCAATATCCGCCAGGGTGTGGCGCAGATGAACGAACTGATCGGCGACCTGCTGACGTACTCGCGCATGGAGCGGCGACCGCTGGAACAGCGCCGGATCCGGCTGCGTGACCTGGTGGCGGAGACTCTGTGTGCCCTTGAGCCGGAATACCCGGCGGCGGCGACGGCCGCGATCGACGTGCCGGAAGAACTGGAGGTCGAGACCGATCCCGACGGTCTGGGATTGATCCTGCGCAACCTGCTGGAGAACGCCTTCAAGTTCAGTGCCGGTCGCGACGAACCCCGGGTCCGGGTCGCCGCTCAGCGGCGGACGTCGGTGGTGCGTCTGGAGGTGGAGGACAACGGGATCGGCTTCGACGAGGCGTTCCGGGAGCGCATGTTCGAGATCTTCCAGCGTCTCAACCGCGCCGAAGACTATCCCGGCACCGGCGTGGGCCTGGCCCTGGTGCGTCGCGCGGCCCGCCGGCTGGACGCCCGGATCGAGGCCGAGGGCCGCCCCGGCGAGGGCGCGACCTTTCGTGTGGAGCTGCCGCAATGAGTGCCCCAATGAGTGACCCGGGCTCGCCACCGCCCATCTGCGTAGTCGAGGACAGCCCGGTGGATCTGGATCTGCTGCGCCATGCCTTCCGTCGCCGCCGCCTGGCCAATCCGTTGACGGTGGCGCGCGACGGGGAGGAGGCCCTGGCGGGGCTGGAGCGCTGGGCGCGGGGCGAGGAACCGGTGCCTGCGGTGGTCCTGCTGGACATCCGGCTGCCACGGATCAGCGGTCTGGAGGTGCTGCGGGCACTGCGCGCGCATCCGGAGTGCGGGCACATCCCGGTGGTGATGCTGACCTCGTCGGCGGATGACGCCGACATCCGTACTGCTTATGAGTGCGGCGCGAATTCCTATATCGTGAAGCCGGTGGACTTCGACCGGTTCATGGACGTGGCCGAACAGATCGAACTCTACTGGTGCGTGTTGAACCAGCCTCCGGCCTCGGTGTTTACCTCAGGGAGGTCCCCGCCAGATGAAGATTCTGCTCGTTGAAGACAATCCGGTGGATGCCGATCTGCAGCGTCGGGCGCTGAGCCGTGACGGGGCGGAGGTCGAGATCCGCACGGCAGGGTCGATGGCCGAAGCCTGGGCGGCGCTGGAGGAGGCCCGCTTCGATTGCGTGCTGCTCGACCTGCGGCTGCCGGACGGCAACGGCATGGACCTGATCCCGCGTCTGCGCGAGGCCGGGCGCGAGGAGGCGATCATCGTGATGACCGGCCACGGCGAACAGGAAACCGTGGTGACCGCCTTCCGCGTCGGGGCCGACGACTATCTGCCGAAGAACGAGACCTACCTGGATCACCTGCCGGCGCGTGTGCGGGACGCCCTCGGGCGTCGTCACCGGCGGCCGGAGGAGCTGGAAACGGTGCGCGTGCTCTACGCCGAGCACAACAGTTTCGACGTCAGCCTGACGCGGCGGGAATTCGCCCGCGCGGCGCCGCATCTGCAACTGGAAGTGGTCGATTCGGCCGACGAGGTCCTGGCGCGTCTGGACGGCGGGGCCGCGGCGGACGCGGTGTACCCCGACATCCTGTTGCTGGATTATCGCCTGCCGGGGATGGATGGCCTGGAGCTGGCGCGCCGCATTCGCAGCGAGCGGGGTCTGGACATCCCCGTGATCCTGGTGACCGGGCAGGGGACCGAGGAACTGGCCGCGCAGGCCCTGCGCCTCGGGGTCGACGACTATGTGCTCAAGAGCGGGGGCTACCTCAAGGGACTGCCGGTACTGGTCGATCAGGTGGTGGCGCGCGGACGGCTGCGGCGCGAACAGGCCGCCCTGGCGGAGAGCGAACGTCGCTATCGCCAGGTCATCGACAGCGCCGGTGACATCATCTTTCAGACCGATGCGCAGGGACGGCTCACGTTCCTCAACCCCGCCTGGACCCGCATGACCGGACGTTCGGTCGAAGAAGCCCTGGGGCATCCGCTGACGGACTTCGTCGAGGCGGGGGAGCGCGAGGCGCTGGCGGACGTGCTGCGCGGCGAGGCGGCCGTGTCGACGCTCCCGGACGAAGCCGCGATCGGGATCGTGACCCGCTGGGGCGGGCTGTACTGGATGGAGCTGGAGGGGCGCTGCGAGCAGGATGCCGCCGGGCAGCCAACCGGGTTTTCCGGCAACCTGGTGGACGTGACCCGGCGCGTGCGCGACCAGCGACTGGCGGCCGTGCGTGCACGGGTGCTCGACCGGCTGGCCACCGGGACACGTGATCCGGGGTTCCTGTCGGACGTGATCCAGGAGCTGGAGTCACTGCTGCCGGAGCTGTCGGCGTCCATCATGCTGCGGGACCGCGAGACCGGGATGCTCGAATGCGTGGCGGCGCCTTCCCTGCCGGGTTCGCTGCCGTGGCTGCACAGCCCGGTGCCGGCCAGTGACCGCATGGGCTCCTGCGGCACGGCGGCCTTCCGCGGCGAAACGGTGGTGGTACCGCAGGTGACGGGCCATCCGTACTGGGAGGGCCTGGAGGCGCCCATGGAGGCCGCGGGGCTGCAGGCCTGCTGGTCGTTCCCGTTCTTTGATGACGACGGGCACGTGCTGGGCACGCTGGCCACCTACCTGAACGAGGCACGCGAGCCGCGCGACGAGGAACAGGGTCTGATCGACGAGTTCACGCAACTGGCCGGTCTGGCGGTGCAGAAGCTGCACGCGGCGCAGGCCCTGGACCAGCGCGAGCAGGCGCTGGAGAGCTCGGCCCGCATGACCCTGGCACTGCTGCAGGCGGAGACCCCGGACCGGGTCATGAATGCACTGCTGGGGCGGCTGGGCGAGACCCTGGCCGGGGATCGCGCCTGGGTGGTGGTCATGGCCGCCGAGGAACCGGGCCGGGAGAACCGCGAGACGCATCGTTACTACTGGTTGCGCGGCGATTCGGCCGTTCCGGTCAGGCCGCCCGCCCTGCGCAACCTGACGCCCGACAGCCTGCATGCGCGCTGGACCGAACGCCTGCGGGCCGGCGAGGCGGTCGCCGGCACCCGGGCGGAGTTCCCCGCGGAGGAACAGGCACTGCTGGAGCAGCAGGGGCTGCAGTCCCTGCTGCTGGCGCCGGTGTTCCTGGAGGGCGAATATCGCGGGTTCGTCGCGGTGGATGCGCTGGTGCGGGCACGCAACTGGAGTGCGACCGACGTGAGCGTGGCGCGCATCTTTGCCAGCAGCCTGGGGGCCGCGCTGGCGCGGCGCGAGACCGTGGTCGGCCTGCGCCGGCTGGAGGCGGTGTTCCGCAGTACCCGCGACGGCGTGGTCATCACCGACCTGTCGTCGCGCATCATCGCGGTCAATCCGGCGTTCACCGAGATCACCGGATACGCGGAATCCGAGGTGCTGGGGAAGAATCCGCGCATCCTGCAGTCGGGGTATCACGATGCCGAGTTCTATCGTGCCATGTGGCAGGAGCTGGAGCGCACCGGTTACTGGGCCGGCGAGCTGTGGAATCGCCGTCGCGACGGCACCGTGTACCCCGAATGGCTGAGCCTGTCGGTGGTGGTGGACGAGAGCGGGCAGCCAATCCATTACGCCGGCACCATCACCGACATGACCGAAATCAAGCGCTCCGAGAGCGAGCTCAACTACCTGGCCGAGCATGACCCGCTGACCGACCTGCCCAACCGGACGCGGCTGCATGCGCTGCTTTCGCGTGCGGTGGACGAGGCGCGCGCGGAGGACCACCCGCTGGGCGTGCTGAGCCTCGACCTGGACCGGTTCAAGGACGTGAACGACAGCCTGGGCCATCCGGCCGGCGACGAGGCCCTGGTCGAGGTCGCCCGGCGCCTGGGCGACACGGTGCGCCCGCCGGACATCCTCGGCCGGCTGGGTGGCGACGAATTCATGGTGGTCAGTCAGCGGGCCGCCGACCACGAATCGCTGGGGGAGGTGGCGCGCGAGCTGCAGGCCGCGCTGGATACCCCGGTGCTGCTGGACAGCGGGCACAGCGTGCATCTCAACGCCTCCATCGGCATCGCCCGCTTCCCCGAGGACGGCGACACCGCGACCACGCTGATCCAGCATGCCGACGCGGCCATGTTCCATTCCAAGGAAAACGGGCGCGAGGTCTGGAGTTTCTACGAGGCGGAGCTGACCCGGGCGGCCAGCGAACGGCTGGAACTGGAAGGTCGCCTGCGCGAGGCCCTCGCGGGCGGAACCGGCGAGCTGCACGTGCATTTCCAGCCGCAGGTGCGCCTGAGCGATGGCGTACCCGCGGGCGTGGAGTGTCTGGCGCGCTGGGAGACCCCGCAGGGCGAGAGCATTACGCCGGACCGGTTCATTCCGGTCGCCGAGGCAACCGGCCTGATCGTCCCGCTGGGCGAACAGGTGCTGCGCGAGGCCTGCCGGCATGGCGTGCGCCTGCTGCGCGAGGTACGCAACGACCTGGTGGTCGCGGTCAATCTGTCGCCGGTGCAGCTGCGCAGTGCCCGGCTCGTGCGCCGGGTCGGCGAGATCCTGGCCGAGACGGGGTTCCCGGCGGAACAGCTGGAACTGGAGGTAACCGAAACCGCCATCATGAGCCAGGGCGATCAGGCCGTGTCCCGGCTCAATGCATTGAAATCGCTGGGTGTGCGTCTGGCGATCGATGATTTCGGCACCGGTTATTCGTCACTGGCGGCCCTGCAGGACTTCCCGCTGGACGTGCTCAAGATTGACCGGAGTTTCGTCGATCAGGTGGACCGCGAGGGCCGGGGGCGCTGGATTGCCGCGACCATCATCGCGATGGCGCGCAATCTGCATCTGGAGGTGATCGCCGAGGGCGTCGAGACGGCGGCCCAGGCAGCGTGGCTGAATGCCCACGGCTGCGATATCGGCCAGGGGTTCCTGTACAGCCCGGGGCTGCCCGCGGACCGGGCCGAGGCCTGGCTGCAGGCGCCCGGCCGGGTGGCGGCACTGGCCTCCGTCCGGCCGGGCTGATCCGACCGTCTCAGAACATCAGGGCTTCGGTAACGATCCGGTCCACCAGTTCGTTGACGTCGCCGAGGGACTCCTGCGAGGCCTCGTCGCCGATCTGCGGCACGCGCTGATAGCTCATGTAGATCGTGCCCGGCTCCGCGGCCAGCTCGTAGATGGCGATGACGTAGGGGCAGAACGTGATGTTGTGCGGGTCGGCCTCCATGGTCGCCCGCGAATAGGTGGCCGAGCAGAAGTCCACCGAACGGCCGTTCAGGTAGATGCCCTCGCCCGATTCCTGGCCGGCGGTGCGGTCCAGCATGTCGGCGATGTGGCCGACGTTGTTGATCACCAGCCCCTCCGTTTCGATGGCGAACTCGACCATCTCGAAGTAGTGGTCGAAGTCCCCTTCGACGCTGTAGATCACGCGCTCATCGCTCTCCTCGACGACCTCATAGGCCAGCGCGGGCAGGGGGAAGGCCAGCGCAGCCGTCAGGGCCAGCGCGGGCAATCCGGCGGTGATACGGCGGGCGGCCTGGCGGGTCTTGGTGCGGAATCCGGACATGGGGTGACTCCTTTGTGGCTCGCGGACAACCGATGGTATCTATATTCTACGTCAAATGAACTGACCGCCGTCACGCCGGGCGTTCCAGCCGCTGTGCCAGAAGCTCGACTTCCAGGGGCTGTCCGGGGCCCGCTTCCACGGCATGCTCGTCGGCGCCGGGCCATTCCTGGCGCGGGCGCTGCTGCTGCATGACCTCCACGTCGGCATCCGATGCATCCCGGCCCTGCGCGGCGCGGGCCTCCAGGCGTTCGCGCAGCAGGTTCTCGTCGGCGTGGCAGGCGACGACCGCGAAGCCGGCCTCCATGCGCGCGGCAAGATCGCGGAACGGCTCGCGCTGGCCGCGTTCGAGAAAGGTCGCGTCGACGATGACGGTATGCCCCAGCTCCAGCAGTTCCCCGGCGCGTTCCAGCAGGTGGTCGTAGATCCGCGTGCGGGCCTCTTCGCTGTAGGAAACGGTATCGGCCATGCGCTTGCGTTCGACGTCGCTGCGCAGGCGCACCGCGCCCAGGGCCTGGAGGACGCGGGTGCTGATCACGGTCTTGCCCGACCCGGACACGCCGTGCATCAGGACCAGGCGGGGCCGCCGCGGTTCGGTCAGGCGTTCGGCCAGCGCGAGGTAGCGCCCCATCTCGGCCTGGTGGGCGGCCTTCTCGTCCGAGGGCAGGCTGGGCTCGGCGGCATGGATGCCCTGGACCTTGGCCCGCACCAGCGCCCGATAGACCTGGTACAGTGGCAGCAGGGCCAGGCCGTCGAAATCCTCGCGTTCTTCCAGCCAGGCGTTCAGCAGCCGCCAGGCATGCGCCGGGTGCTCGCGGGCCAGCAGGTCCATGGTGGTGAAGGCGATTTCGGAGATGACATCGATCCAGCGCAGCTCCGGGTCGAACTCGATCGCATCGAAGGCCACCGGGCGCTCGCCGCCGGCATCGTCCCCGGCTTTGATGTAGACCATGTTGCCCAGATGCAGATCGCCGTGGCAGTGACGGACGTGGCCGCCGTCGTGGCGCGCCTGCATCAGCGGGCGCAGGCGGTCCAGTTCCTTCTCGGTCCAGGTCTGCAGGCGCTGCAGCCGCTCGCGTTCGCTGGGCTGCCGGGCGGATTCGAACAGGCCGGGGAAGTTTTCGCGCATCGGCGCGGCCTCGGCCTCCGGGGTGCCGTGGGCGGAATCCGGATCGGTGCGTTCGACGCTCTCGTGGAAGCGGGCGATGTAGCGGCCCAGCTCGTCCATCGCCTCGGGCGGCAGGGCGCCGCGCTCCAGCAGCCGGTCGAGCTGGCGTTCGCGGTCGAAGCGGCGCATGCGTACCGCGTATTCCAGTACTTCGCCGGTACCGTGGATCACCGGGTGTTCGGGGTCGCCGTTGATGCTGGCGACCTCGTGATAGATCTCCGGCGCCAGCCGGCGGTTGATCTCGAGCTCCGTCTCGCAGAAATGGCGGCGCGCCTGCAGGGTGGAAAAGTCGAGGAAGCCCAGGTCCAGCGGTTTCTTGAATTTCCACGCCCAGTCCCCGGCCAGGATCACCGTGGAGATGTGCGTTTCGATGCGCCGGATCCGTTCGGCCGGACCGCCATCGGGGAACGCCCCGCTCTCGATCAGCCGGGTGAGAATGCGGTGCTGCTCGTCCAGCGCGGTCATGCGGCCTCCATCAATGTTGCCCCGGGTCAGGTTATCATTGCGCGAGTTGCGGGCGAGATGCCCGTGTTCACTCGTCCCTGTTGCAGACCGCGAGAGCCATGCCGCGTTCCTCCCGCTCCCGATCTTCGCGCAAGCGCCGCCCCGTCGGCGGCTGGCTGCGCCGCGTGCTGCGTGCCGGCATCTGGACCCTGCTCGGTCTGCTGCTGGCCGGTGCCGGCGTGGGCGTGCTGTATGTGCAGAACCTGGATCGCGAGATCCGCGCCCAGTTCGAAGGTCAGCGCTGGGCCCTGCCGGCGCGGGTGTATGCGCGGCCGCTGGAGCTGTATCCCGGTCGGCGCCTGGACCGCGAGCGCCTGGTGACGGAGCTGGAGGCGCTGAATTATCAGCGAAGCGGCCAGGGCGCCCGGGCCGGGGAATACGCGGTCAACGACGGCACGGTGGCCCTGACCACGCGCCCGTTCACCTTTGGCGACGGGCCCGAGCCGGCGCGTTCCGTGCGGGTGCAGATGGACCGTGGCCATGTGCGCTCGATCACGGATCGCGAGACGGGCGACGCGGTCGACCTGATGCGGGTGGAGCCGCTGCTGATCGGCAGCATCTACCCCACGCACGGGGAAGACCGCGTGGTGGTGGATCTTGACGAGGTCCCGCCGGCGTTGATCGGTGCCCTGATCGCGATCGAGGACCGGCGTTTCATGTCACATCGCGGGGTGGACCCGGCCGGCATCGCCCGCGCGGCCTGGGCCAATCTGCG
Source organism: Thioalkalivibrio sp. ALE11 (assembly GCF_000381205.1). Lineage (NCBI taxonomy): Bacteria > Pseudomonadati > Pseudomonadota > Gammaproteobacteria > Chromatiales > Ectothiorhodospiraceae > Thioalkalivibrio > Thioalkalivibrio sp. ALE11. The sequence continues at coordinate 97,466 of NZ_KB906167.1, forward strand.
CGCCGGCCGCACGGTGCAGGGAGGCAGTACGCTGACCCAGCAGCTGGTCAAGAACTTCTACCTCACCCGCGAACAGACCCTGTCGCGCAAGCTGAACGAGGCGGTGATGGCCCTGATCCTGGAGCATCGCTACTCCAAGGAAGCCATCCTCGAGGCCTATGTCAACGAGGTGTTTCTCGGGCAGGCCGGCGAACGTGCCATCCATGGTTTCGGGCAGGCGGCCCGGTTCTATTACCAGCGCCCGCTGAACGAGCTGCGCCTGGACCAGCTCGCCCTGCTGGTGGGGCTGGCGCGCGGGGCCAGCTACTACGACCCGCGCCGCCATCCGGAGCGGGCCCGGGCGCGGCGCGACCGCGTGCTGAACGCGATGCACGAGACGGGCCTGGCGGACGCGGACACCGTGGCGACGGCCCGTGGCATGCCACTGGATGTCTCGCCGGCGATGCCCGGCGGCAGTCGCTTCCCCGCATTCCTCGATCTGGTGCGCCGCGAGCTGCGCGCCGAATACGCCGACGAGGACCTGCGCTCCGACGGGCTGCGGATCTTTACCTCGCTGGACCCGGTGATTCAGCTGGCGGTGGAGGAGCGCGTGCGCGAAGAGGTGGCGGCGGTGGCCCCGCGGGCCGGCGAACATGCGGAGGATCTGCAGGCCGCCGCGGTGGTGACCGATGCGCGCTCCGGCGAGGTGCTGGCACTGGTCGGGGACCGCAACCCGGCGTATCCGGGTTTCAACCGGGCGGTGGAGGCGCGCCGCCAGATCGGTTCGCTGGTCAAGCCGTTCGTCTACCTCGCGGCGCTGACCAATCCCCGGCGCTACACCCTGGCGAGCCTGCTGGAGGACCGGCCGGTGACCCTGCAGCTGGCGCACGGGGAACCCTGGACCCCGCGCAATTTCGACCGTGAACATCGGGGCGAGGTCACGGCCTGGGAGGCGCTGGTCCAGTCCTACAACGTGCCCACGGTGCGCCTGGCCGATCGTATGGGAGTCTCCCAGCTGGTGGAGATCCTGCAGACCTTCGGGCTGCAGGCCACCCCGGCCCCCAACCCCTCGCTGGCGCTGGGCGCACTGGAGCTGTCCCCGCTGCAGGTGGCGGGGCTTTATCAGGGGCTGGCCAGCGGCGGTTACGCCACCGGCACGCGCGCGATCCGTGACGTCCTGGATGCCGACGACGAGGTCCTGTCGCACTACGGGCTGGAACTGCGCGGCGCGGTGCCGGACGGCGCCGTGCGTCTGCTCGGCGCGGCCCTGCATGACGTGACGGTGGACGGCACCGGTCGCGTGATTGGTCAGCGCCTGCCGCAGCGCCGCCTGGCGGGCAAGACCGGGACCACCAACGATTTTCGTGATGCCTGGTTCGCCGGGTACGACGATCGCCACGTGGGCGTGGTCTGGCTGGGCATGGACGACAATCGGGCGACCGGACTGACCGGTGGTTCCGGGGCGGCGCCGGTTTGGGCCGGCATCATGGGGGAGCTGCCGGGTGGATCGATCGAGGACGGTCGGCATCCTTCCATCGAATATCACGAGATCGACCTGGAGTCCGGGGCACGGATCGTGGACGGGGATCACGCCTGCGAACGCGTCAGGCGCCTGCCGTTCTGGCAGAATTCGGCCCCCGAGGCGGTGGCCGAGTGCGAAGGCGAGGCGGACGGCGACGCCGGCGGCTGGTTCGGCCGCATGTTCCGCAACCAGGATTGAGCGGGTATATCCGATGATGATGAAACTGCGACAAGGCGAACTTTCCGTGCACCGCACCCCGCGCGCGCTGCGGCTGCTGGGCGGTTGTGCCGTGTTCGCGATCCTGGCCGGCTGTGCGACCCCGGAGCCACGGCCCGCGCCGGAGGAACCCGCGACCGATGTGCCCGAACCCGAGGTCCTGGAGGTCGAGCCCGGGGCGGCCGAGGACCCGGAGCTGGCGGCCGGGGTGGACAGCGCCGCATCGGTGCTGGCGCAGCGCGCCGAGCAGGCGCGCGCGGATGCCGATCTGGCGCGCGCCGGCCAGTTGCTGGAGCGGGCTCTGCGCATCGCGCCGCGGGATGCCCGGCTGTGGCAGCGCCTGGCCGCGGTGCGACTGGAACAGCGTGACTTTGATCAGGCCGAGCGGCTGGCGCAGCGTTCGCTGGGCATGGCCGCTGGCGACCGCGCACTGCAGCGGGAGAACTGGACCGTGATCCTGCAGGCCCGCGAGGGCCGGGGCGATACGCAGGGCGCGCGCGAGGCGCGCGAGGCCCTGCGCGCGCTCGGAGGCGAACGTGTCTGAATCCGCGGGGTCGCCGGCCGTGCGGGCCCTGAGCCCGGGCGGCGATATTGCCGAGGCGGTCCCCGGGTTCCGGCCGCGCGAACCCCAGCAGGCGATGGCCGCGGCGGTGGAGGAAGGCGTGGCCACCGCGCCATCGGCCCTGCTGGTGGAGGCCGCCACCGGGGTCGGCAAGACCTATGCCTATCTGGTCCCGGTCCTGCAGCGGCGCAAGCGGGCGCTGATCTCCACCGGCACCAAGACCCTGCAGGACCAGCTCTACCATCGGGACCTCCCGGTGGTCTGCGGCGCGCTGGGCTATCAGCCGAAGACCGCGCTGCTCAAGGGGCGCTCGAACTACCTGTGCCACTACCGGCTGGAGGTCGCGGAAGCGGATGCCGCCGGGGCCACCGGCGCCGGCGCGCGGGCCGAGCGCCTGCATACCCTGCAGGAGCTGCAGGCCATGGCGCGCACCGACGACAGCGGGGATCTCAGCCAGTCCGGTCTGCTGGCCGAGGACTCGCCGCTGTGGCCGCAGGTGACCTCGACGGTGGACAACTGCCTGGGCAATGAATGCCCGCATCTGGATGACTGCTTCGTGGTGCGTGCGCGGCGCCGGGCGCAGGAGGCGGATGTCATCGTGGTCAACCATCACCTGCTGCTGGCGGACATGGCACTGAAGGAAGAGGGCTTCGCCGAGCTGCTGCCCGAGGTCGATGCGGTAATCGTCGACGAGGCGCATCAGCTGCCGGAGATCGCCGGGGCGTTCTTCGGCGTGGCCCTCAGCACCCGGGCCCTGCGCGAACTGGCGCGCGACACGCGCCGCGAGCAGGAGCAGCATGCCCCGGAGATGACCGATATGCGCCAGCGCGTGGCCGAGGTGGAAGCCGCGGCCGGCGGGCTGCTCGAGGTGACCGAGGGGCACGAAGGGCGCGCCAGTCTGGAGGATGCCGACCCCGAGGGCGCGCTGGGGCCGAAGCTGGATGCCCTGGATGACGCGCTGCGCTGGCTGCACGACGCCCTCCAGGTCGCGGCGCCGCGGGCGCCCGGACTGGAACAGCTGCGTGCGCGCTGCGAGCTGCTGCGCGAGCGGCTGTCGGCGTGGCGCGAGGATACCGAAGACACCGTCGCCTGGCTGGAGCGTTTCCGTCAGAGCCTGACCCTGCATCGCACCCCGCTGGATGCCGCGCGACCCCTGGCGCAGCGCCGCGCGGCGCGCCCGGCCGCCTGGGTCTTCACCTCGGCGACCCTGGCGGTGGGCGAGGACTTCACCCACGCGGCGCGCCGCCTGGGGCTGCCCGGAGACGTCGCCACCGCGCGTCTGGACAGCCCGTTCGACTTCGCGCGTCAGGCCTGTCTGCTGCGCCCGGATCCGCCGCTGCCGGACCCCAACGCGCCGGATTACACCCGCGCCTGCCTGCGCTGGGCCTGGCCGCTGCTGAAGGACGGACCGGGCGGCGGATTTTTTCTTTTCACCAGCCATCGCGCACTGCAGGAGGCCGCGACCCTGCTGCGCGAGCATCTGCCGGAGGACCGCGAACTGCTGGTGCAGGGGGAGCAGTCGCGTGGCGAGCTGCTGGAGCGTTTCCGCGCCGCCGAACGGCCCTGGCTGCTGGGCGCGCACAGTTTCTGGGAGGGTGTCGACATCCGCGGGACCGGGCTGTCGGTGGTGGTGATCGACCGCCTGCCGTTCGCCGCGCCCAACGATCCCGTGCTGCAGGCCCGCGCCGCGGCGCTGGAAGCCGAGGGCCGGCACCCGTTCATGGAGTTCAGCCTGCCGCAGGCGGTGCTGGCGCTGAAGCAGGGCGCCGGCCGTCTGATCCGCGACGGTTCGGACACCGGCATCCTCGCGCTGTGCGATCCGCGCATCGACGGCAAGCCCTACGGCAAGCGCTTTCTCAACAGCCTGCCGCCGTTCCACCAGGCGCACAGCCCGCGGGCGGCTCTGGACTTTCTGCAACAGGCCCGGGAGCGCCACGCATGCGCCTGATCGCCATCGACACCGCCACCGAACGCTGTTCCGCCGCCCTGTGGGTGGACGGCGAACTGTACTCGCTGTCGGAGCGGGCACCGCAGCGTCACGGTGACCTGATCCTGGGCCAGGTCGAGACCCTGCTGGCGGAGGCCGGCATCGACCGCCATTCGCTGGACGCAGTGGCGGTGGGGCGCGGTCCGGGGGCCTTTACCGGGGTGCGGCTGGGGCTGGGCGTGGCACAGGGACTGGCGTTCGCGCTGGATTGCCCGGTGGTCCCGGTATCCTCGCTGCAGGTGCTGGCCCAGCAGGGCCTGCGGCTGGCGCCGGAGCCGGCCCCGGCGGCGGTGCTGGCCGCGCTGGACGCGCGCATGGGCGAGGTCTACTGGAGCCTGTCCCCGGTGGCGGGGGAGCGGGTCCTGCCGGCGCCGGAGGCCGTGGCGCCGCCGGAGGCGGTGGTGCCGCAGTGGCCGGCGGGCGAACGTCTGGGGCTGGGGACCGGCTTTCGTGCCTTCCCCGAACTCGCCGGTCAATGCGGACTGGCCGACGAGCGGGTGGACCCCGATGCCCTGCCGGACGCGTTTGATCTGGCCCTGCTGGCGGTGGACGCCCGGGAACGCGGCGAGGGGGTGGATCCGGCGGATGCGCAGCCGGTCTATCTGCGCGATGACGTGGCACGACCGGCGGCGAGCCCGTGACCGCGCCCGGGAATGCCCCGGTGTGGCCCTGGGAGGCCCCGCTGCAGGGCCGGCTGAAGGCGAGTGCGGAGGATTTCCGGGTGGAGGAGCTCCCGGCCACCCTGCCGGAGGGCGCGGGCGAGCATCTGTGGCTGGAGATCGAAAAGCGCGGTCTGAACACCGAGGACGTGGCCGTGTGGATCGCGCGGGCCGCGGGTGTGGGGCGCGGCGCGGTCAGCTACGCCGGGCGCAAGGATCGTCATGCCGTGACCCGGCAGTGGTTCAGCGTGGCCTGCGCGCCGGAGGTGGATCCGGCGTCATGGGCGGTGCCAAAACCCGGCGAGGCGATCGCCGCGGACGCCTGGCTGCGTGTCTGTCGGCACGCTCGCCATGCCCGCAAGCTGCGGACCGGGCACCTGGCGGGCAATCGTTTCACCCTGCGCCTGCGCGAGCTGGAGGGCGATGGCGACATGGCCGAGCAGGTCCTGGAACGGATCCGCGCCGGCGGCGTGCCGGCGTATTTCGGCGAACAGCGCTTCGGGCATGCCAACCGCGAGCGGGCGTACGCCTGGCTGGGCGGCGGTCGGCGTCCGCGCGGGCGCAATCAGCGCAGCCTGCTGCTGTCCGCGGCGCGCGCGGAACTGTTCAACGCGGTACTGGCCGAGCGCGTGCGCCGTGGCGACTGGGATCGCATCCTGCCGGGCGAGCGGGTCAACCTCGACGGCAGCGGCAGCGTGTTCACCGCGGATACGGTGGATGCGGAGCTGGAGGCGCGCGCCGCGCGGCTCGACGTGCATCCCACCGGGCCGCTGTGGGGGCGCGGGGATCCGGGCACAGGGGGCGAGGTGCGCGAGCTGGAAGATGCGGTGGCCGCGCAGCACGAGGTGCTGGCCCGTGGCCTGGAGGCCGAGGGTCTGAAGGCCGCGCGCCGGGCGCTGCGTCTGGTGCCGCGATCCATGGGGTGGGAATGGGAGACATCGCGGGTGCTGCGTCTGCAGCTGGAACTGGGCCCGGGGGAATACGCCACGAGTGTGGTGGAGGCCCTGATGCGCACGTCGGCCGGGGAGTGACCCCCGGGGCACCGCGCGGGGTTGCTGGCGGGTCAGCCGGAGCCGGCCAGCTGACGCTCCGCACGTTCGGCGCGTTCTTCGGCCTCGACGCGCGCGGTGATGTCCTTCTGGATCCCGATGTAGTAGGTCAGCCGGTCTTCGTCGTTGAAGATGGGCGTCAGCGACAGCTCGTTCCAGAACAGCGAGCCATCCTTGCGATAGTTGCGCAGGGTCACGCGGCAGGGGCGATCCTCGTCCAGCGCGGCGCGGATTTCGCGCACGGCATCCTGGTCGCTGTCGTCGTTCTGCAGAAAACGGCAATCGCGGTAGAGGATCTCCTCGGAACGATACCCGGTGAGCTCCTCGAACGCGCGATTCACGTAGATCAGGATATTGTCGTTGCCTTCGCGTTCGGCAATCACCACCCCGTCGTTGGAGGCGTCGACCGCGAGGGCGAGCAGCTCGGCATCAATGGTTCGCGTCATGTCTTCGGTTCGATAGGTTCCATCCGGCAACTCGACAGATTGTCATAAAGCCGGTCATCTGTCCCTTTGTCCCTGCCGAAATTCGGTTTGTTCTGGGGGCGGGATGCAAAAAGAAAGGGCCGCACCATCACTGATGCGGCCCTTCTCGTATCGCCATTGCCGGAGAGCGTTACATCTCCTGGGTGATGGTGAATGCCCCGCGGACCTGCCCGGCCTGGTAGCCGGTGGCCTCGTCTTGCGGGTACAGACGTTCCAGCGCGTGCTTGATGTCGGAATCGATGTCCTCGCCGTGGCAGGCCAGGCACTGACCGCCGGTCGGGATCGCCGCCATGAACCGGAACCGCGCGCCATCCTCGGTCTGGATCACTTCGTGCGACGGGGCGACTTCGTCGGCCGGGGTGCCGGCAGCGACTTCGGCGTCAAAGCTTTCCAGCACCGCGCGCTCCCACTCGTCCGGGGCGTTGTCGGGGTTGCGCAGCTTGAGGCTGGTGCGCCCGACGTCCCAGCCGGTGTCGGCGGAGATGTCCGCGGCGATCTCCGGGGCCACCTCGTTGCAGACCTGGATGGCCTCGGTGGGGCCGCCGGTTTCCATCGCGCTCATCAGTTCGCCCTGCAGGGTGCTGGCGAATTGCTGGATGGCCTCACGGCTCTCCATGGCGCGCTGTTCGATTTCCTCTTCGCTGACCTCGGTGGCTGCCGGTTCTTCGGCGGTCGTGGTCGCCTCGTTGTTGGAGCAGCCTGCGGCGAGGGCCGCGATGCCGAGGGCGATGGGGGCAAGTTTCCAGTGATTCATGAGCAGGACCTCTTCGTCGCAGTTTCCGTTGCCTTTGGATGCATTCATTGTACAAGGCTTGTACAGGATGGTCTCGCAGCCCGTGCGGGATTGCAACCCGGGCGGCATGCGGCTGCGGCAATCCGCTGATATCGGTCAAGGTAACTCTGGACTTGATCTAAATCAACATGCCGTCCAGTGCTAATGTTCGGCGGTGATAGTGGCGTCACTCAGGACGGATCCCGGCGTTTCTTGAGCAGGACGTATACGGCGCCGGTGCCACCGTCGGCCGGACGTGCCGAACAGAACGCGAGCACGTCGTCGCGCTGGCGCAGCCAGTGGTCGGTCAGCCCCTTGAGGACCGGGCCCCGCGGGCTCGAGCGCTGGCCCTTGCCGTGGATGATGCGCACGCACAGGCGGTCATCCGCGCGTGCCTCGTCGATGAAACCGGCCACCGCCTGGCGTGCCTCGTCGGCGAACAGGCCGTGCAGGTCCAGTTCGTCCTGAATCCGGTAATGGCCGCCGCGCAGCTTGCGGAACACCCGCTGGCTGATGCCCGCGCGGCTGAAACGCAGCTCGTCGCCGGGCTGGAGGTCGCCGAATTCCAGCGGGTCGCTCATCCAGTCGCGCCGGGCCTGTTCCTCGTCGCGGTCGCGCTGGGCCGCGCGGGCGGGCGGGCGCGGCGTATCCTTCTCCGCGCGGTCGCTGTGAATCCGGCGCACCGGGCCCACCGCACGCAGAAACTCGTCGAAATCGCTGGGACCGTCCCCGGAATTCATGGCAGGATACTCGCTTTCCGAGGCTCCGGCACAGGCAGGAAACTGCATGTCCCGAAGCCGTTTCCAGTATATTGAAGACCCTTTCAAAGCCTCCGGCTCCCGAATGCGCATTCTGGTCAGTAACGACGATGGAATCCATGCCCCCGGCATCCAGTGCCTGGCCGGCCACCTGCGAACGGTGGCCGAGGTCCGGGTAGTGGCACCGGACCGCGACCGCAGCGGCGCCAGCAACAGCCTGACGCTGGTGCGGCCGCTGCACGCCCGATCGGTGGGCGACGCCGGTGTGCAGGTCGATGGTACACCCACCGACTGCGTGCATCTGGCGCTGACGGGGTTGCTGGAGGAGGAGCCGGATCTGGTGATCTCCGGCATCAATGCCGGGGCCAACATGGGCGACGACGTGCTGTACTCCGGGACCGTGGCCGCAGCCATGGAGGGTCGCTTCCTTGGCCTGCCATCGATCGCGGTGTCGCTGGTGGGGACCGACCTGCGGCATTACGACACCGCGGCGCGCGTGGTGCTGGATCTGCTGGATCGGCTGCGGCAGGTCCCGCTGCCGGCGGCGACCATCCTCAACGTGAACGTCCCGGATATTCCGTTCGAGTCGATCCAGGGCGTGCAGACCACCCGCCTGGGGAACCGCCATCGCGCCGAACCCATGGTCGCCGACCAGGATCCGCGCGGGCGGGAGATCTACTGGGTGGGTCCCGCAGGGCCGGAGCAGGATGCCGGTCCCGGGACCGATTTTCATGCCGTGCGCGAGGGCTACGTCTCGATCACGCCGATCCAGGTGGACCTCACTCGTTACGACGCGATCGACACCGTCGGGCGCTGGCTGGAGGGTGCCGCGCCGGGGGATCACCACCAGGGAGGTACACCATGGTGAGCGACGCCTCGGGTGCCGGGCTGACCTCGGGGCGGGCGCGCGACCGCCTGGTCCGGATCCTCGAGCAGCAGGGTATCCGCGATCCGCGGGTGCTGGAGGCCATCCGCAGCGTGCCCCGGCACCTGTTCGTGGAGGACGCGCTGAGCCACCGCGCCTACGAGAACATCGCGCTGCCCATCGGGCACCGCCAGACCATCTCCCAGCCGTTCATCGTCGCCCGCATGACCGAGGCCCTGCTGGAGGGCGGGCCGGTGAGCACCGTGCTCGAGATCGGCACGGGTTCCGGTTATCAGGCGGCGGTGCTGGCGCAGATCGTCGACCGGGTGTACTCGATCGAGCGGATTCAGGCGCTGACCCGCAGCGCGCGCGAGCTGCTCAGCCGGCTGGGCATCAACAACGTGAACCTGCGCCACGGCGACGGGGCGGAGGGCTGGCCCGAGCGCGCACCGTATGACGGGATCATTCTCACCGCGGCTCCGCGTGAGGTGCCCGAGACTCTGCTCACCCAGCTGGCTCCCGGCGGGCGTCTGGTGGCCCCGGTGGAGAGCGCGGACGGTCGTCAGCATCTGGTCCGCTATACGCGCACCGAGGATGCGTTCGTCCGCGATGTCCTCGACGGGGTGATGTTCGTGCCCATGCTCCCGGGTGCGGAGCAGTAGCGACGTGTCCGGATTCGCGCCGCGATGAAACTGTTCGAGCCGGTCTACGATCGGGTGATGGGATGGTCCCGTCACCGCAATGCGCCTCGCTACCTGGCCGGTCTCTCCCTGGTGGAATCGTTCGTGCTGCCGTTCCCGCCGCCGGATGTCATGCTTGCGCCCATGGCGGCCGCGTCGCCGGCGCGGGCATGGTATCTGGCCGCCCTGACCACGGTTGCCTCGGTGATCGGCGGGGTGCTGGGTTACCTCGCCGGCTGGCTGGCGTTCGAGTCGCTGGGCCCGTGGCTGCGGGACATCGGCTACGCCGCGGAGCTCGCGCAGGCCGAGGACTGGTTCGCCACCTGGGGGGTGTGGGTGGTGCTGGTGGCGGGGTTCTCGCCGCTTCCCTACAAGCTCTTCACCATCACCGCCGGGGCCCTGGCCATGGCGTGGCTGCCGTTCGTGCTCGCCTCGCTGCTGGGGCGCGGTGCGCGTTTCTTTCTGGTGGCCCTGTTCATGGCCTGGGCGGGGCCGCGCGCCGAGCGCCATCTGCGCCCCTACATGGAACGCATCGGCTGGGCCGGGATCGGCGTGCTCGCGGTGGCCATCGCGGTGTATCTGGCCCTGGAGTGAGCATGCACGAGGGGGTGCTGCGCGGCCTGATTTTCGTGTTGCTGGCGGCCCTGCTGGCGGCGGCCGTGAGCGGATGTGCGCTGCGCACGCCGGGCGATTCCCGGGTTCCCGATACGCATACCGTGTCGCGCGGTGAAACCCTGTACAGCATTGCCAGCCGCTACGGGCTGGAGTGGCGGGCGGTGGCACGACGCAACGCGATCGGTGCGCCCTATGTCATTCATCCCGGCCAGCGCCTGCGCCTGACCGGTCCGGCGCGTTCGTCGCCGCCCCCGGTGCCATCGCGCGAAACGGCGAGCGGGTCCGGGGCTTCATCGAGCGAGCGGGAGCACTCTTCCGGCACCGGTGACGAGCCTGCGTCCGCCCCGGAACCCGAGCCGGAACCCGAGCCGCCGCCGGCCCCGAGCGGTGACGGCGAATGGGTGTGGCCGGCCGATGGTGACGTGGTGCGTGCCTTCTCCGACAGCTCCAGCACCCGACGAGGGCTGGGTATCGGTGGCGAGCCGGGGGATCCGGTGCGGGCCGCGCGCAGCGGCGAGGTCGTCTATGCAGGTGGCGGCCTGGTGGGGTATGGTCGTCTGATCATCGTGCGTCACGACGAGCGTTTTCTGTCGGCCTACGGACACAACGACGAGCTGCTGGTCGAAGAAGGCGACACGGTGGAAGGCGGCGATCCGATCGCGCGCCTGGGTGCATCGGGGACGGACCGGCCGATGTTGCATTTCGAGATCCGCGTGGACGGCTCGCCGGTTGACCCGGCGGGCTACCTTCCGGATCGTTGAACCGAGCAATCGACTGGCAGGATCACGCATGAGCGACCCCCGGTACCCGGCCGATCTCGACGGCCGTGAAGGCGAGGATCCGGAATCTCCTCTGGAGGAGCCGGCATTGCATGAACCGGCGGAAGAAGAACGGGTCGAGGACGGTGTGGTCCCCCCGGAAGAAGCCCCCGACCCGGTCGAGGCGGGAACGCCCGAGGACGAGGTTCCGGTGCGTCCGCGCACCCTGCGCGATGCGCGCCCCGCGGAGCTGGACGCCATCCAGCTCTACCTGCGCGACATCGAGTTCCGCCCCCTGCTGACGCCGGACGAGGAACGGCATTACGCGCGTCTGGCACGCCAGGGAGACGAGGCCGGCCGGCGGCGCATGATCGAATGCAACCTGCGTCTGGTGGTGAAGATCGCCCGGCGCTATCTCAATCGCGGTCTGCCGCTGCTGGACCTGATCGAGGAGGGCAACCTCGGGCTGATGCATGCGGTGGAGAAATTCGATCCCGAGCGCGGCTTCCGCTTTTCCACCTATGCCACCTGGTGGATCCGTCAGACCATCGAACGCGCCCTGATGAACCAGGGGCGCACCATCCGCATCCCGGTGCATGTGTCCAAGGAACTGCGTACCCATACGCGGGTGGCGCGCGAACTGGCCCAGGAGCTGGGGCGCGATCCCAGTGAAGAGGAACTGGCCGCGCGCCTGGAAAAGCCGGTGGCCGAGATCCAGAAACTGCGGGCGATGTCCGAACCCTCGACCTCCATGGACCTGCCGCCGGGGCCGGATGGTGATCGCTCATTGACCGACATCCTCGCCGACGTGAATGCGGTGGAACCCTCGTCCATCCTCGAGGATCAGGACATCCAGGATCTGGTGGAGGAATGGCTGGGTCAGCTCGACGAGAAGCAGCGCGAGGTACTGGTGCGCCGTTTCGGTCTGCACGGCTTCGAGCGCTCCACGCTGGAGAAGGTCGGCGCGGAGATCGGGGTCACGCGCGAACGCGTGCGCCAGATCCAGATGGATGCGCTCAAGCGCCTGCGGAGGCTGCTGGAATCGCGCGGGATGAAGGGTGACGAGGTGCTTCCCGGATCCTGAGTGCTGCCGGGCTCCCGAGCGCGGTTGGGCATCGACTCAGTCGCCGGCGGAGGCTTCTGCCGGTTCCACGATCAATGCTGCGGCCACGTCGCGGCCTTCGGCCATGATCAGGTTGTAGGTGCGGCAGGCCGCCGCGGTGTCCATGATCTCCACCCCCAGCTCGCGCCGCTGCAGTTCGCGGCGCAGCTCGCGCGGCGGAAAGCGGCTGACCTCGCCGGTGCCGATCAGCAGGACCTCCGGGGGGTCTTCCAGGACCGGGCCCAGTGCCGCCAGGTCCAGTTCGCCGGCCGCGCGCACTGGCCAGTCCGCATGCAGCGAGCGCGGCCGCACGATCAGACTGGCGTGATAGCCGACATCGTTGATTCCGATCGCACCCGGGGCATGCCCGGTGATGCGATAGGTGACGCCGTCGGAGGTGAGTTCGGAAAACAGCATGGGCCGAACGCTACTCCGCCCGGGCGCCAGGCTCAAGAGCTCGCAGCCGCTGCAGGGATCAGCGGCGCGGCCGGATCGGATCGCCGGGGTGGGCGCCGGGGAGACCCATGCGCATGCGGCAGCGCGGTGGAGGATTGGTCACGAAGTACTCCGGCCCGGCCAGATCGCCCATGCAGCCAATGCGATCGGGCTGGAAGGCGCGCCGCGCCAGCGCGTGCAGGGCGTCGTCCAGCGGCCCTTCCTCGCGCACCCGTTCGCTGCTGATCGGCTGCCATTCACCGTTTTCGCGTTCGGCGATGGCGAAGCCGAAGGGGAAGTAGCCGGGGCCGCCCAGGCGGATGTCGGTGGCGACCAGGCGCGGCGGACGGTCCTCGTCGTACTGCGCGTGAAAGCGCAGGAACGGGCCGCTGAATTCGCGCAGGCGCCGGCCGTCTTCCAGGTCCATCGCGGTTTCCTCGAGTCCGTGCGGATCGCGCCGGAAGGTCTCGAAATCGGGCCGGATCGGCTGGTCGAAGATCCCGACCCAGGCCTCGTGGAAGTGGTCGCCGTTGATGACGGTGACCCGCCAGACCAGCATGTTGAACGGGGTGGGCTGGATCAGCCGGGGCTGTTCCTCCAGTCCGGCCTGGGCCAGCGCGGGCTGGATGTGACGGTCCAGCCACGCCTGCAGGGCCAGGCCGCTGCCGGCGTAGGCGGTGGAAAGCACCAGCCCGGCCACCAGCGCCCGCGGCGCGAAGCGCCAGAAGGCCGCGACGATCACCCCGATCAGTAGCGGCAGGGTGTACAGCGGGTCGATCACGAAGATCGAGGCCGTCCCCACCGGGTCGACTGGCAGCGGCCAGAGGATCTGGGTGCCGTAGGTGGTCAGGGCATCGTTGAGCACGTGGGTGACCAGGACCAGCGCAAAGAACCACCACCAGCGGGCAAAACCGATGTCGCGCGTGGCCGGGATCCGCGAGGCCAGCCCGGCGGCGGCCAGCGAGAACAGCAGCAGCACCGGGATCGAATGGCTGAAACCCCGGTGCAGGGTGAAATCGGAGACCGCATCACCGTAAGCTATGAGGATGTCGAGATCCGGAATCAGGGCGACCAGCGCGCCGAGTACCAGGGCCTTGCGGCCCAGCCGTGAACCGAGGACGAGGCCGCCGACGGCGGCACCGAGACTGGCGTGGGTGACGGGATCCATGGGGGTCTGCGTTTCCCTGCGATGCGTGGGCGGGTGGTCCTGCGACCGGCCGCGGGGCGGCGAGTTCGGGGCGCAATGATGGCGGGCGGCGACGATCACGCACAAGCCCGCGGCCGGCATGCGGATACGCGGGCCTGGGATTTCTGGATTGACCGCGGTGGCACCTTCACCGACATCGTGGGGCGCGACCCCGAGGGCCGGCTGCATTCGCACAAGCTGCTGTCGGAGCACCCCGAGGCCTATGCCGACGCGGCGGTGCAGGGCATCCGCGACCTCCTCGGGCTCGCGCCGGGCGAACCGGTGCCGGCGGCGCGCATACACGAAGTGCGCATGGGCACCACGGTGGCCACCAACGCCCTGCTGGAAGGCAAGGGCGAGCCGGTGGTGCTGGTGATCACCGCGGGCCTGGAGGACGCGCTGCGCATCGGGCATCAGGCGCGCCCGGAGCTGTTCGCGCGCGACATCCGCCTGCCGGTCCCGGTGTACGACCGGGTGGAACCGGTGGACGAGCGCGTGGATGCCGCCGGACGGGTGCTGCGCGCGCCCGATCTGGACGCCCTGCGGTCGCGCCTGCAGGCGGCGCGGGCGGACGGCTATCGCGCGCTGGCGGTGGCCTGCGTGCACGGCTACCGCTTCCCGGCGCACGAGCAGGCGGTGGCCGAGCTGGCGCGCGAGCTGGGCTTCGAGGAGGTGGTCGCCAGCCACGAGGTCAGCGGCCTGATCAAACTGGTGCCGCGCGGCGAGACCGCGGTGGTGGACGCCTTCCTGTCGCCGGTGCTGCGACGCTACGTGCGTCAGGTGACCGCCGAGCTGGGGACGGTACCGCTGCGCTTCATGCAGTCCTCCGGCGGACTGGTGGACGGCGAGCGCTTCCGCGGGCGCGATGCGGTGCTGTCCGGCCCGGCCGGGGGCATCGTCGGTGCGCTGCGCACCGCGGGCCCGCTGGGCTTCGAGCGCCTGATCACCTTCGACATGGGCGGGACCTCCACCGACGTGGCGCATCTGGCGGGCGAGCTGGAGCGGCGTCAGGAGAGCGAGGTGGCCGGGGTCCGCCTGCGCGTGCCGATGCTGGACATTCACACCGTGGCGGCCGGCGGCGGGTCGATCTGCCGGTTCGACGGCATGCGCCTGCGCGTGGGGCCGGAGTCGGCCGGGGCGCAGCCGGGTCCGGCGGCGTACGGTCAGGGCGGCCCGCTGACGGTCACCGACTGCAATCTGCAGCTGGGACGCCTGCGGCCCGAGTATTTCCCGGCGGTGTTCGGGCCGGATCGCGACCGGCCGCTGGATGCCGGGGCGGTGGCGGAGGGCTTCGCCGCGCTGGCGGCCGAGGTGGGGGCCACCCAGGACGAGCCCCCGTCGCCCGAGGCGCTGGCCGAAGGCCTGCTGGAGATCGCGGTGGAACACATGGCGCGCGCGATCAAGACGATTTCGGTGCAGCGCGGGCACGACGTCGGCGGTTATGCGCTGGTCTGCTTCGGCGGGGCCGGCGGGCAGCATGCCTGCCGGGTCGCCGAGCGTCTGGGCATGCGGCACGTGCTGCTGCATCCGCTGGGCGGGGTGCTGTCGGCCTTCGGCATGGGCCTGGCCGAGCTGCGGGCGCTGCACGAGGCGAGCCTGGAATGTCCGCTGGACGGCGATGGCGTGGTGCGGCTGGAGGCGGCGCTGGGCGAGCTGGAGGCCCGGGCCCGGGACGAGCTGACCGGGCAGGGCGTCGAGCCCGCGCAGCTGCGACTGCATCGGCGGATCCAGCTGCGGGTGGAGGGCTCGGATTCGCCCCTGGAGGTGGAGGCCGGGAGCCCGGAGGCAATGCAGCATGCGTTTGCCGAGGCCTGGCGCCGGCGTTACGGCTTCGCCCCGCCGGACCGGCGGCTGGTGGTGGCGGTGGCCGCGGTGGAGGCCGTGGGGCCGGGGGCGGAACACCCCGCGGAAGCGGCGGGCGCCGCCGCGGATGACGAGGCCGCGGCGGGCGAAGCGGAATGCGCGGAACGGGTGTCGATGTTCACCGCAGGGCAGTGGTGCGAGGTGCCGCTGTACCGCCGCGAGGCCCTGAGCCCCGGCATGCGTCTGGAGGGCCCGGCGATCGTGATCGAGGCCACCGGCACGGTGATCCTGGAGCCGGACTGGCGGGGCCGCATGGCCGCGGACGGC
Source organism: Thioalkalivibrio sp. ALE11 (assembly GCF_000381205.1). Classification (NCBI taxonomy): domain Bacteria; kingdom Pseudomonadati; phylum Pseudomonadota; class Gammaproteobacteria; order Chromatiales; family Ectothiorhodospiraceae; genus Thioalkalivibrio; species Thioalkalivibrio sp. ALE11. The sequence continues at coordinate 113,226 of NZ_KB906167.1, forward strand.
ACGCTGGTGCTGGAGCACGACCCCGCCGCGGGGGCGCGTGATCGCAAGCGGAGCGAGGATCCGCAGCGTCGCGACCCGGTGCGGCTGGAGGTCTTCAACAACCGCTTCATGGCGATCGCCGACCAGATGGGCTTCACCCTGCAGAACACCGCCCATTCGGTGAACATCAAGGAACGCCTGGATTTCTCCTGCGCGCTGTTTGACGGGGCCGGCCGGCTGGTGGCGAACGCGCCGCACATGCCGGTGCATCTGGGCTCCATGGGGGCCAGCGTGCGCGCGATCGTGGCGGCCTTCGGCGACGACCTGCGTCCGGGCGATACCTACGTGCTCAACGATCCGTTCAACGGCGGGACCCATCTGCCGGACATCACCGTGGTCACGCCGGTGTTCCTGGATGCCGCGGGCGGGGTCACCAGCGATCCGGCGACCCCGGCGGTGCTGCGGTACTTCGTGGCCTCGCGCGGGCATCACGCCGATGTCGGCGGGATCACGCCGGGGTCGATGCCGGCGTTCTCTTCAGCTCCGGAGGAGGAAGGTGTGCGCATCCCGCCCGTGCGGCTGGTGCGCGATGGCCAGTTCGATGGCGAAATCCTCCAGACGCTGCTGACGTCCGGTCCGTGGCCGGCGCGCAATCCGGCGCAGAACCGTGCCGATCTGGAGGCGCAGGTGGCGGCCGATCGGCGCGGTCTGGAGGAACTGGACCGCCTGCTGGGCGAGAGCGGGCCGGCAATGGTGACTGCGAGCATGCAGCATGTGCAGGAGAACGCGGCCGCGGCAGTGCGGCGGCTGATCCCGGAACTGGAGCCCGGCCACTTTCGCTGTAGGCTGGATAACGGGGCGGAGATCGTGGTGTCGGTGACCCCGGATCGGCCCGGATCGGCGGAGGATGCGCGCCTGGTGATCGATTTCGACGGGACCTCGGCCCAGCGCGCGGACAATTTCAACGCGCCGGTGTCCATCGTGCGCGCGGCGGTGCTGTACGTGCTGCGTTGCCTGCTGGACGACCCGGTGCCACTCAACGACGGCTGCCTGGATCCGGTGGAGCTGCGGGTGCCGGAGGGCTGCATGCTCAATCCGGTGCCGCCGGCCGCGGTGGTGGCCGGGAACGTGGAGACCTCGCAGGCGGTGGCCGACGCCCTGTTGGGTGCCCTCGGGGCGCAGGCGGCCGCGCAGGGGACGATGAACAACCTGACTTTCGGCAACGACCGTTACCAGTACTACGAGACCATCGCCGGGGGTGCCGGCGCAGGCCCCGGCCACCACGGCGCCAGTGCGGTGCAGACCCACATGACCAATTCGCGCCTGACCGACCCGGAAGTGCTCGAGAGCCGTTTTCCGGTGCGGGTGGAGCGCTTTGCGCTGCGCACGGGCTCGGGCGGCACGGGGGCCTGGCGGGGCGGCGACGGGGTTATACGCCGTCTGGGTTTCGACGAACCGATGGAACTGACCCTGCTGGCCAATCGCCGCCGCGTGGCGCCGTTCGGCCTGTGCGGCGGTGGCGATGCGGCGGCGGGCGAGGACTGGCTGATCCGCGCGGACGGGCGCCGCGAGCGCCTGCAGGGCTGCGACCGGCGTGCGCTGGAAGCGGGCGATGCGGTGGAGATCCATACACCGGGCGGCGGGGGATACGGGACCCCGCAGACCGACCCGCAGACCGACTAGAGCCGGTCGTTCGGCGGGGCGGCCCGCGCGAGGCGTCAGCCGGTGGCGCCGGCCGATTCCCCCGTGCCCAGCTTCTGCTCCATCAGATGATCGAACAGGGATTCTTCCGGGATGATCTGCGCGCGCCCGGTGCGGAACTCCTGGGCCAGCCCCTGGAGGCTGTGCTGGCGCTTGCTGCGGCCGGCGGCATCGGTGAACAGGAAGCGCCCGGAGTGGGTGCCGCGCCAGACCAGCTTCATGCGCGTGACGCGGGTGCCGGCGGGCGAGGTGAACTGGATCCAGGTGCCCGATTCCAGGCTGTCGGCGGTGTCCACGTGCTCGTCGTCGTGGTCGCGCATCAGCGACGGGTCGTCGTCCGGCAGGCGCGCGGCGGTGGCGAACGGGCTGGCCGCCGAGCGGCCCTCGCTGCGCCGGCCGCGTTCGCGCGAGCGCTCTTCGCCGCCCTTGTCGGAGGCCTGGTCGCGGCGGCTCGCGGCGTCCGTGGAGTCGGTACTGTCCGTTGCGGGGGCTGAGCCGGTCGCCGGTTCCTTTTCTGCCGCCGGTTTCGCCTCTTCGGTATGGCTTGGCTTGCGCCCGGCGGCCATCAGGTGGGCACTGACCAGGTCCGACTTGATGCGGGCACGTTCCTCCGCCGACAGCGGAGCCCGGTCGAGATAGGCGCGGATACGGGCCAGCAGTGGCGCCGAGGACTTGAAGTCCGGGGCCTCGCGCATCAGCTGCAGCAGTTCCTCCAGCAGAGCCAGACCGGCGGGGGACTCCCGGCCGTCGTCGGCTTCCTGGCTGTCATCGGCGGCGGATGCGGCGGTGTCCGCAGGCTGTTCGCCGGGGGTGGCGGCCGGGGTCTCGTCGTCGGTCCCGTCCGTGGTGCCCGTTTCCGCGGCGCCGGCCGGGACGTCGGACGCCCGAGAGGATCCCGGACCGCCGTCCTGCACAGGGGCCGGCGCGGTGGCGGCGTCCGTACTGCCCTGCGATTCAGGGGCTGTCGCCACGCGGGCGGTCTCCTCCGCGGTGAGCAGCGGGACCCAGGCGTCCATCAGCTGCTGGCGGGCCTGGTCGGGCAGGCCGCGTCCGGCGGTTTCCACGGTCTGGTGGACGGTGGTCTCCATCTGCCAGGAGACCTCGATCCGGGTCTCCTCCTGTTCCGCCTCCCGACGTTCCTCGGCCACCTCGGTTTCGATCTCGGATTCGACCTGCTCGAGGTCTTCGCGCAGGGCCTGCAGCGCGCTCTGATAGGCGTCGGCACTGTCGAGACCGGCACCCCGCAGACGCTCGACGTGTTCCGCGACCAGCCGCGCCAGTGGCAGTTCGCGGGCGTCTTTGAGGTCGAGATCGGGGTCCACGCGCAGGGCGATATTGAGCAGCTGACCGGTCATCTGGCGTGCCGGGTGCTGCTTGTCGCGGAAGAAGCTGCTGTCGCGCAGGGAGATGCGCACCAGCGGCAGCTGCAGATCGGCCAGGGGTTCGCGCAGCGCCGGGTTGAGATCGTCGCGCTTGAGGATCAGGTCGAACAGGCCTTGCAGCAGGTCCATGATGAACGGCTCCAGCGACTCGCGGCTGGGGGCATTCTGGACCATGGTGGCCACGGCCAGCGTGCCCGGCATGCCCTGCGGCATGGCTCCGCCCTCGGCGGGGACCATGCCGCGCTCCCCGGCCGGCACCACGTAGCCGAACTGGCCCCAGTGGCCGGCGGGGGCGGCCGGTCCCGGCTCGTGCCGGGCCGTCGCGGTGGTCGCCGGGCCGGCGTGCGCTGGCGGCTCTTCTGTCCCGGCCCGGGTGGCTCCGCCGCCGGTGCTCCGCGTGCGCGCCACGGGACCCGTTTCGGGGACAGCCAGCCCCGCTTCGCCAAAGGCACGGAGCAGCGCCTGCATCTCCGGCTGCAGGTCGCGGACCACGTCGCGGTCGAACCAGTGCAGCAGCATCAGACAGTCTTCGGGGGGCAGGGGGACGGCTTCGACGGCCTGAAGGAAGGCATCCCCGAGGGCATGCGGATGCCAGGGGGCCGCCTCCGGGGATGCTGCGAGCCGGTAATCCCGCGTGAGCTGCTCCAGGGCGTCGATCTCTTCCGACATCACCGAGCGCGCCCCGGCGACTACCTTGCGCAGGGCGACTTCGCGTTCGGTGGCCTCCTGGTCCATCACGCTCAGCTCGAGGCCGACATCGTCGGCGCCGGGGTTCGTGCCCGAGGGCGGCTGTGCCGGGGTCAGTCGTTCCGCCAGTCCGCTGCGGAACTGAACGAGCACGGATTGAGCCGCCATGCGAATCTGCCGCGACAGCATCATGTTCTGCTGCGCGCGCTGGGAATCGATCGCCTTCTCGGCCGAGTCCATCAGGCGGTCGTCGAGCTCGTTCATGAAAGCGCGGTTCTTTTCCTCGAGCGCATCCATGAACGGGGTCCAGACGCGCTGCAGCAGCCGGGGCGGGATTCGGTAGGTCTGGGCCATGATCACGTGGAAATTGAGCGTTGGGTCTCACTCTATCACCGCTGTCGGGGGGCGAGGGGTGACCGCGGTCACGTCAAACCCGACGTCTGGCGGGGTTGTGATCGGCGGGTCGCGCGGAACCGGGTCGGCCGCAGTCGGTCCATGGTGTTGCGGACCGGGGCCTTCGGCCCGGGCACCGGCAGATGGAGGGGACGATGGAGCGACTGATTGACTGGGCCGAGCGCGGCTGGTTGCCGGATGCGGCCATCCGTGCCGGGATCCGGCATCTGCTGCGGCGGCGGCTGCGCGAGAGTGGCGGGTCGCCGGAGACCCTGTGTGCACGGCGCGAGGCGCTGGTGCGGGCGATGCGGGAGGCGCCCGTCGCGCTGTCCACCGATACCGCCAACGAACAGCATTACGAGCTGCCGACCGAGTATCTCGAGGCGTGCCTGGGGCCGTGGATGAAGTATTCCTCCGGCTGGTGGCCGGAAGGCGTGGACGATCTGGCCGGGGCCGAGGCGGCGATGCTGCAGCTGACCACCGAGCGCGCCGGGCTGGCCGACGGCCAGCGGATCCTGGAACTGGGCTGCGGATGGGGGTCGCTGTCGCTGTGGATGGCGGAACAGTTCCCGCGGGCCTCGATCCTGGCGGTGTCCAATTCGGCGACCCAGCGCGCGGCGATCGAGCACCGGCGCGATGCCCTCGGCCTGACCAACCTGGAGGTGGTCACCGCCGACATGAACGATTTCAGTCCTCCGTACGGCGACTTCGACCGGGTGGTTTCCGTCGAGATGTTCGAACATATGCGCAACTGGCCGGAGCTGTTCCGTCGCATCCATGACTGGCTGCGCCCGGGCGGGTGGTTCTTCATGCATGTGTTCGCCCATCGCGACCGCGCCTATTTCTTCGAGACCGACGGTGACGCGGACTGGATGGCCCGGCACTTCTTTCGCGACGGGCTGATGCCGTCCGAGGATCTGGTGCACCACTTCCAGGAGCATCTGCGGGTACGTGACCAGTGGCGGGTGGGCGGCGAACACTATGCGCGCAGTCTGAACGCCTGGCTGCAGCGTCAGGATGCCGCCCGCGAACGGCTGTTGCCGCTGTTCTCCCGGACGCCGGATGCGACGGAGGCGGCGCGGGTCTTCCAGCGCTGGCGGATGTTCTACATGGCCTGCGCCGAGCTGTTCGCCCGGGACGGCGGGGGTGAGTGGTTCGTCTCGCATACCCTGCTGGAACGCCCGCTGCGGGGGGGCGCGGAATGAGCCTTTCGGTCGCTTTTCTTTGGGGGCTGCTGGCGGCGCTGGGTCTGATGACCCTGGTCTGGGGCGCGGCGATGCGTCGCCGCGACGCCAGCCTGGTGGATCGTTTCTGGGGTATCGGCTTCATCGTCGTCGGCGTCCTGTGGTGGGGGATGGCCGGGTTCCCGGCAGCGGGACTGTGGATGCTGGTGCCGGTGGTCCTGTGGGGTCTGCGCCTGTCGGCCTACATCACCTGGCGCAACTGGGGCCATGGCGAGGACACGCGGTACACCGCGATGCGCGGAGAGCTGAGCGATGCGGCCTTCGCGCGCCGCAGCCTGGTCACGATCTTCGGTCTGCAGGGTGCGCTGGTGGCGGTGATCGGCCTCCCGGTGCTGGCGGGGGTCAGTGCGCAGTCGATGCAGCCGCTGCTGCTGGCGGCGGGCCTCGCGGTATGGGCCTTCGGTTTCGTCTTCGAGACCGTGGCCGATCTGCAGATGGCCCGCTTCCGCGCCGATCCGCAGCGGCGCGGCGAGGTCATGGACCGGGGACTGTGGCGCTACAGCCGCCATCCCAACTACTTCGGCGAGATCGTGGTGTGGGTGGGCTACGGCCTGCTGGCGCTGGCGGCCGGCGGCTGGTGGGGTATCCCGTCGGCGGTTCTGATGATCGTTCTGATCCTGCGGGTATCCGGGGTGACGCTCCTCGAATCGCACCTGCACGAGACCCGCCCGGGTTATGCCGACTACGTTGCACGGACCCCGGCGCTGATCCCGGGGCGCCCGCGCCGGCGCTGAGCGACGCACAGGCTTGCCGGACCCGGGGCCGGCACGCTATAAATGCGCGATTCCGCCCCGTCCGGGGCGACGCCGACCATCCTCCGAACGTGGAACCGAGCATGAGCGCTTCCCCCAGCTCCGTCCAGGCCATGGAACTCAAGGGCCGCATGCTGCTGGTCTCGGTGCTGCGGGTGCACGACGCCGAGCCGCACAACCTGGGCAACATGCTCGCCGCGCGACGCGACGAGGCGCCCGATCTGATGCGCGACATGCCCATTGTGCTGGATCTGCAGCCGGTGGCGGATGCCGGGGACGCCGCGCTGCGCGCGGTTGTGCAGCAGGTGCGGGCCGCGGGCTTTCGCCTGATCGGGCTGCAGGACGGCGAGGCGGCGCAGGCGCTTGAAGCGGCGGATGCCGCCGGACTGCCGCCGCGTCTGGCCATGGGTGGCCGCGGCGGTTCCGGCGAAGTGGCCCTGGGCGAGGGCCGTGCGCGGCGGGAGGCCCCATCCGCGGAGGCCGCGGAGGAAGGCGATTCCGCGGCGTCGGCTTCGGCGGCGCCGGTGGCGGTGCACAGCGCGACACGCGTGGTGGACCAGCCGGTGCGCTCGGGGCAGCAGGTCTACGCACGCGGCGGGGATCTGCTGGTGACGGCTCCGGTGTCCGCCGGTGCGGAGCTGCTGGCGGATGGCCACATCACTGTACTGGGGCCGTTGCGTGGCCGCGCCCTGGCCGGCGTGCGCGGGCTGGTGAGCGCGCGGATCTTCTGTCGCCGCCTGGAGGCCGAGCTGCTGTCGATCGGTGGACACTACCGGATTGCCGAAGACATCACGGAAGCCGAGCGCGGCGACAACCGGCTGGTGACACTGGCGGGCGAAAGCCTCAACATCACGGAGTCCTGAGCGGATTCCGCTTCCCTCGATTCTCAAGGAGACGCAGCCAACATGGCACGTATCGTAGTGGTGACTTCCGGCAAGGGGGGCGTGGGCAAGACCACGACCTCGGCCGCGATCGCGACCGGCCTGGCCCAGCGGGGCCACAGGACCGCAGTGATCGATTTCGATGTCGGTCTGCGCAATCTCGACCTGATCATGGGCTGCGAGCGGCGCGTGGTTTATGACTTCGTCAACGTGATCAACGGTGACGCGAACCTGAAACAGGCGCTGATCCGCGACAAGCGGGTCGAGAATCTGCACATCCTTCCCGCATCGCAGACTCGCGACAAGGAAGCGCTGACCGAGGATGGCGTAGAGCGCGTGCTCGGCGAGATGGCGGAAGAGTTCGATTACATCATCTGCGACAGCCCGGCCGGCATCGAGCGGGGTGCCCTGATGGCTGCCTATCACGCCGACGAGGCGGTGGTGGTCACCAATCCCGAGGTGTCCAGCGTGCGTGACTCGGACCGGATCCTGGGGATTCTCGCCTCCAAGACCCGCAAGGTGGAACAGGGCGGCGATCCCATGCCCGGGCGCCTGCTGCTGACCCGTTATTCCCCCGAGCGGGTGGAGCGCGGGGAGATGCTCAGCATCGAGGACGTGGGGGAGATCCTGGCGATCGACCTGCTGGGCGTGATTCCGGAATCCCAGGCGGTGCTGAATGCCTCCAACGCGGGGCAGCCGGTCATCCTGGACGCGGAGTCGGATGCCGGGCAGGCGTACGACGATGCCGTCGGCCGCTTCCTGGGCGAGGAGCGTCCGCTGCGTTTCGTGGACGTGCCGAAGCGGGGCTTCTTCGGCCGTTTGTTCGGAGGCTGAGTCCATGGGCATCTTCGATTATTTCCGTCAGCCACGGCAGAAGAGTGCGAACGTTGCGAAGGAGCGCCTGCAGATCATCGTGGCGCGCGAGCGCGCGGCGCGTTCCGGCCCGGACTACCTCCCGGCAATGCAGCAGGAGCTGCTGCAGGTGATCCGCAAATACGTCGAAGTGGACGACGACGCGGTGCAGATGAACGTCGATCGCGAAGGGGACTGCGAGGTGCTCGAGCTCAACATCACTCTGCCCGACCATGAGGAAGGGGCCCGCTGAGGCAACTGCGGGAACGTGGCCGATCCACCGTTTGTCCACCACGGACAACCATCGGAAGGAGACGGCGCCATGATGCAGACCATCCTGATCGTGACCACCAGTCACGACGAGCTCGCCCCGGGGCATGCGACCGGACTCTGGTTTGACGAATTCGCAGACCCCTATCAGCGGTTTCGCGAGGCCGGATACGAGATCAAGGTCGCCAGTCCCCGGGGCGGCCCGGTTCCGCTGGACCCGCGGAGCCTCGAGGCGGCCCACCCCGGGCCCGCGGCGGCGACCGCGCAACAGGCCCTGGATGACACCATCCCGCTGGATGCGTCGGTGCAGCACGAGCAGTACGCAGCGCTGTTCTTCCCCGGCGGGCACGGCACCATGTTCGATCTGCCGGATAATCCGCATGTCCAGCGGCTGGTCGTCGAATTCCTCGAGCACGACAAGGTACTCGGCGCGGTTTGCCATGGCCCGGCCTGTCTGGTGGGCGCCATGCTCCAGGATGGCAGCCCCGCGGTCTCCGGCCGGCGGGTGGCCGCCTTCACGAACAGCGAAGAAAAAGGCGTCGGTCTCGATGCCGCGGTCCCCTTTCTGCTGCAGGATCGTCTGGAGGCTCGCGGTGGCAAGGTGGACGCCGCCGACGACTGGGCGGAACACGTGGTGGTTGATGGCCGCCTGGTGACCGGACAGAACCCGCAGTCGGCGCGGGCGGTCGCCGACGCCATGGTGCGCCTGTTGCGCGGCACCTGACACCTCCCGGGCCCTTCCCGGAGTCGCCCGGCGTCCCGGGCGGCTCCGTTTCTTCCCTTCGTCACCCCTCGCATCCCCTATCCCTTCGTCGCAGTCCAGGCCGGCGTGCTGCGGGTGCCTGCCGGCCGGCGTCCGCGAAACCGTGTCGTCATTGGCATGCACCGTCCGGGGTTTTCGGCTAGAATCGCGGGCGGCTCATCAGCGGGAGCGTGCGGGAAAGGTCGCGTGCCCCCCATCGCCGGGAACCCGTAAACGACGGATCCCGGGAAACCATAGATGAACGTCAATCGGTCGTATCTAGATTATTTATTTGTTATTAGTGGTTAACCTTCCTAACCTAGGCGACCGTCACGATTAACCAACGCGTAGGAGAAAGCCACATGGCCGCCAAGAAGTACTCCGCGGGTGTCAAGGATTACCGCGAAACCTACTGGATGCCGGAATACATGCCGCTGGATACCGACCTGCTGGCATGCTTCAAGATCACCCCGCAGCCGGGCATCGACCGCGAAGAAGCCGCAGCCGCCGTGGCCGCCGAGTCCTCCACCGGGACCTGGACGACGGTGTGGACCGACCTCCTTACCGATATGGACTACTACAAGGGCCGTGCCTACGCCGTCGAGGACGTGCCGGGTGACGACGAGTCCTTCTACGCGTTCATCGCCTATCCGATCGATCTGTTCGAGGAAGGCTCGGTGGTGAACGTGTTCACCTCGCTGGTGGGCAACGTGTTCGGGTTCAAGGCCATCCGTGCCCTGCGCCTGGAAGACGTGCGTTTCCCGATTGCCTACGTGAAGACCTGCGGTGGTCCGCCTGCCGGTATTCAGGTCGAGCGTGACAAGATGAACAAGTACGGCCGGCCGCTGCTGGGCTGCACCATCAAGCCCAAGCTGGGTCTGTCGGCCAAGAACTACGGGCGTGCGGTCTACGAGTGCCTGCGTGGCGGTCTCGACTTCACCAAGGACGACGAAAACATCAACTCGCAGCCGTTCATGCGCTGGCGCGAGCGTTTCGAGTTCGTGCAGGAAGCGACCGAGAAGGCCGAAGCCGAAACCGGCGAGCGCAAGGGTCACTATCTGAACGTGACCGCGCCGACCCCGGAAGAGATGTACAAGCGTGCCGAGTTCGCAAAGGAGATCGGCGCGCCGATCATCATGCACGACTACATCACCGGCGGTTTCTGCGCCAACACCGGCCTGGCCAACTGGTGCCGCGACAACGGCATGCTGCTGCACATCCACCGTGCGATGCACGCCGTCCTCGACCGTCATCCGAAGCACGGTATCCACTTCCGCGTGCTGGCGAAGATCCTGCGCCTGTCCGGCGGTGATCACCTGCACACCGGTACCGTGGTCGGCAAGCTGGAAGGCGACCGTGCCGCGACCCTCGGCTGGATCGACATGCTGCGCGAATCCTTCGTCCCGGAAGATCGCTCCCGCGGTATCTTCTTTGATCAGGACTGGGGCTCCCTGCCGGGCGTGTTCGCGGTGGCCTCCGGTGGTATCCACGTCTGGCACATGCCGTCGCTGGTCACCATCTTCGGCGACGACTCCGTGCTGCAGTTCGGCGGCGGTACGCTGGGCCATCCGTGGGGCAACGCCCCGGGTGCGACGGCCAACCGCGTGGCGCTGGAAGCCTGCGTCCAGGCCCGTAACGAAGGCCGCGACGTCGAGCGCGAAGGCAAGGAGATCCTCACCCAGGCCGCGCAGCACAGCCCCGAGCTGAAGATTGCGATGGAAACCTGGAAGGAGATCAAGTTCGAGTTCGACACCGTCGACAAGCTCGATTCCCAGCACAAGTGATCGCCCGAGTGCGGACGGCCGCTGGCGGCGCCGTCCGCACCCTGAACGAACCAGACACAGGATGACCGACATGTCCGATATTCAGAACTTCAAGCCGGTGCAGAAGTACGAAACCTTCTCCTACCTGCCGGAGATGAACGCCGACCAGGTGCGCAAGCAGATCGAATACTGCCTCGCGCAGGGCTGGAACCCCTCCGTGGAGTACTCCGAGAAGGAGCACGCCATGTCCCCCTACTGGTACATGTGGAAGCTGCCCTTCTTCGGTGAGCAGTCGGTGGAAGCCGTGCTGCAGGAAATCGAAGAGTGCCGTCGCAGCAATCCCGGCATGATGGTGCGCTTCGTCGCGTACGATAACTACGCCCAGAGCCTGGGCATGGCCTTCGTGGTCGATCGCGGCCGCTGATCCGGCTGCGGCCGGGTCGGCTGTCGCCGGCCCGGCCATTCCATACAGGGTTTTACTGTTGCCGTCGCCAACTGTAAGGAAGTGCCATGAGTAATCCGACATCCGCGTCTGCAGGCCTCTCCGGTCGCGAGCTGGCCCGCGAACGGCGCAAGGCCATGTCCCGCAATGGCAAGGCCGCCGTGAAGGGCTCGAACCAGGGCGTCTCGCGGTCCCAGGTGGTTCGTCAGAACCCCGCGCCCGCGGCGCCTGCGCCCGAGCCGGCTCCCTCGGCCCCGGAATCGGGGCGTGAGTCCGACGCGCCCGCGCAGCCCGAGCCCCGGTTCGCCGAACCGCGGGCGGAGCGGCAGACCGATGGGTCCGACGCGCCGCCTCCGGGCGCCCACCAGGGTGCCTCCAACGGGCGTCAGGCCGCGCTCGAGCGTCGGCAGAAGATGGCACGTCAGGGCAAAAAGGCCCTGGGGCGGGGCAGCACGCGCGGCTCGGGCGGATTTGCCCGGGCCGGCTCCGAACGCTCGCGGCAGCTCGAAGTCCTTGCGCAGAGCCAGGACGTTGACTGCGAGAACATGAGCGGCCGCGAGATCTGCCGCCTGCGCCGTCAGGCGCTGGCGCAGAACGGCAAGAAGGCGATGGCGACCGAACCGCGGCGCGAGGATCGTCTGCGTGGCCGTGAGCGCGACCCGGAACCGCCGCGCCCGACGCGTCCGCCGCGGGAGGCCGCGCGGCAGCCGGAATCGCCGGCGGCCGATGAATCCGCCGAACGTGCGGGAGAGGCGCTGGACCAGGGGCTGGATCGCCTGTGCGAGCAGGTGGAACAGCGTCAGGACGAGAACGATCGCGAGATCAAGCCGATGATCTCCGACGTGCGGGCCATCTGCATGGCGCGCCGGGACGCAATGGCGAGCCAGGGCAAGAAGGCGCTGCGTCGGCGTTATCAGGCCGGCACCAAGCGGCCTTCCGATCTGCCGCGCGAGGGCTCGTGGAAAGCGGCCCAGCGCAAGGGCATGACGACCCGGGAGATCGCGCGTCAGCGGCGCCAGGAACTGTGCAGCATTGGCCGCGGTTCGTCCGAGCCGGGCCGGCCTTGCGGCCGGCCGCGGCACGACGCCCAGCATGATGCGCCGCCGAAAGTCGAGGAAGGGACCACCCTTTCCGGCGGGCACGTGAGCGGCACCCAGGTCGAGAGCACTTATGCCGTGACCGGTGGCGAAGCCGGCAGCTGCTACGACGTGACCGGGACCGAATACCTGGGCGCGGAACATTTCGATCGCTACTGCGGGACGCTCCCGGAGGCCCATTCGCCCAAGGTCGGCCATTCGCATACGAGCCACGGGCAGGAAGTCAGTGGAACCGAGGTGGGGCGGTCCCGCCAGGTCACCGGCGACGAGCGCGGCAGTTGCGAGGCGATCACCGGCACCGAGTATCTCAGTACGGAACAGTACGAGGGCTTCTGCGGCACGCGTCCGGCACCCGGCACTCTGCGCACCGGCGTGATGCACACCGGTCGCGGCGAGGATGTCTCCGGCACGACGGTCGGTCGCAGTCCGAAGGTAACTGGTGATGAGTCGGGTTCCTGCCGGAGCGTGACCGGGACCGAGTATCTGAATACCCGCGACAGTGAGGTTCCCTGCACGGGAAAGCCTGACGGAGCGCCGGCGCGGGCCGGTGTGATGCACACCCTGCGGGGTCGTGAACTGACCGGCACCGACGTCGGGCGCTCCTCTCCAGTGACGGGTGTTGAACACGGGGACTGCAAGCCCGTGACGGGTACGGAATACCTGGGTAGCGAGGACTTCCAGCGCTGCGGGACGCGCGGCGAACCGGCGGCCTCCCGTGTCAGCGAGATGCACACCGCGCACGGCCGGTCCGTGACCGGTGTGGCCGTGGATCGCAGTCCGCGGGTGACCGGAGACGAGACGGGTTCCTGCGCCTCGCTGACGGGGACGCCTTACTACAACCGGGCCAATTTTGCGGAGCTCTGCGAGCAGCCGGCGGCCGGTGGCGTCCACAAGGTCGGCGTGATGCATACCCTGCATGGCGGCGAGGTGTCGGGAACGCGGGTGGAATCCTCCAGTCGCATCACCGGCGATGAATACGGGGGCTGCAAGCCCATTACCGGGACGGAATACGTGGGATCCGATCATTACGAAACACTGTGCGGCACCACGCCGGAAGCCGGCCCGGACAAGGTCACGATGAGCCGTACCTGGAAGCAGCAGGGGGTCTCGGGCCCGGCGATGGGACCGTCCTCGCGCGTGACCGGCGATGAGTACGGGGCGTGCAAGCCGATCAGCGGCACCTCGTACGTGGGTCCGGACCAGTATCAGCAGTACTGTGCCCCCGAGGAAGCGCGTTCGGCCGGCGTGCGCGTCGCACAGCGGCATTCGACCCCGGGGCACGCCGTTTCCGGCAGTCAGCCGGGTTATGACGACCGGGTGACCGGAACCGAACACGGTGCTTGCCAGGACGTTTCCGGCGCGCCCTATGTCGGTGCCGACGAATTCGCGTCCACCTGCGCCAATGTGGCCGGCGACCTGCATCCCCGCCTGCGTCCGGAAGGATTCGAAGGGAACGCGGTGATGCAGACCACCGCTGCATACCAGGCCGCCCCGGCGGCGGGTGATGCCGAAGTGCCGGCGCGCGGCTTCAGTGTGCCGTCTCCGGCCCGCGAGGCGCGTGAACGGCGCGTGACGGGTACGGCCTACGGTTCGAGCGGATCCATCACGGGCTCGGTGAACAAGGCGGTGGGCCTGGTGTCCGGCACCGAGGAGTTCCGTTACGGCGAGGCGCGTGCCCGGGCAGGCGCCCCCATGGCGATGGCCCAGGCTCAGGCCCGGGCGGCGATGGCGGAGGTTCAGGCTGCGGAGCAGGACCGTGCCGGTGCCGACCGCGTGACCGTCAATGGCGCCGGTGGAGATTTCGCGATCACCGGTGACGACTGGCAGCGCGGGGATTCGGTGACCGGCACGGAAGGCTTTTCGACCCGGCGCAACGTCAGCATGCGCGGAAATCCGCGGGGCGAGGGCAGCAGTGCCTGGAGCAACCGCGAGCTCGAACGCAAGGAAGTGCCCCCGAGCCGGATCACCGGTTCCTCGGGCAGTACGGACGCCGGGTCGCTGGTGACCCTGTCCGGTGGCGCCCGCGGCTGATTCGGGGAGTCGGGAGCTCATGGTCGTTCGCCGTCGCCGCAAACCGACGTCTCTGCGCCCTCGCGGGAGTGTGAGCGGGCGTGGGGCGGTCTCGGGGTCGCCAGCTCAACGCGCACCTTTGGTGGGTACGGAGTCGGAGGCCGGGCCCGAGCTCGGAGAGGTCGGGCGTTATGCGCCGGTGGACGACGGCAGCGGTGTGCGGCCGGGCCATCCGCTGGCGGATGTGCGCGGCAATGAACGCCTGCAGGCGTTTGAACAGGGGTTCCGGGATCGCTTCGCCGACCTGATACCGGTGCTGCGTGAGATCCATGCAATGCAGCACGAAAAGGATTTCGCCGAACGGGCTCAGTCGCTGGCTGAACGTCGGCTGGGCGTCCGCCTGCCGCGGCAGGTGCTTGAGGACGCCTGGATCAATCATCTGGATACGCGGCGGCTGTACCTCGATGGGAGTTTCCGGCTGTTTGACCGGATGGTGAACGAGTACTGGGCAGGCCGCGACGATCTGGTGGCCGAAGCGGAGTCGGCGATCGCGTGGTTCCTGGACTGCGATTTCCACGAGGTGGATATCTCGCCGTGCTCCGATGGCCGCCTGCTGGGCCTGCGGCGTTTTATCCTGCGCCTGCCGGACATGGCGGTGCGGGTGAAGAGCTACGCGGGCGCGCTTTTCGATATCGAGGAGGACGTTCGGCACTGGACCAAGCGGGAGCTGTTGCGGTTTCGTGAAGGGCGCCCGACGACGGCCGACGTGCCGAGCCGGTACCTGAAGGTGGCGGCGTACCATTACAGCAGTGCAGACCCGGATCACCAGGGCTGCACCGCTCATGCTTCCTGTGAACGGGAGGCGGCGGACGCCGCGCTGCGGCAGCTGCGGGCGTTTCGGCAGGCGGTGGAAAACACCTACTGCTGCGGCGCGTCGGTGGACACCCTGCTGATCGGGGTGGACACGGACACGGATGCCATCAAGGTCCACGTGCCGGATGGCGACACGCGGATGAGCCTGTACCGCTTTGTGGACAGCGCGGCGCTGTACCGCGAGACGCAGGACATGAATGAACAGGACGCGTCGCTGGCGGTATATCGCGCGATTCAGGACACGGTGCATCAGCAGGGCTGGGGTACCGGGAACGGGGCGCCGCACGAAGGAATGCTGCGATTCATCTCGCGGCTGCTGATGAACAACCTGTCGCAGCTGGATTACGTCGCCCGCTATCACGGTGGCCATTACGCCGACGTCGGGCATCGCGAACGGATGATCATCGTGGGCCAGGAAGTAGAAGAGATGCAGGTGCGCAACTTCGCCTACATCGCCCATCTGGACACCATGGAAGAGGGTGCCGAGAGCATGGATGTCGGCGTGAACAAGGTGTTCCGCAAGCTGAACGTGGAACGTGGTCTGCCGGTGCCGGTGGTGGTGCATTTCCGCTACGACCGCAAGGTGCCCGGCTCGCGCGAGCGGGTGGAGGCCCGCTGCCGGCGGGTACGCGACGAGATCATGAAGCGCTATCGGGACCTGTCCGAAAAGGGACTGATCGGCTGCCACATGGTGATTCGGGACAAGCGCAGTGGTTCGCAGCTGGAGCCGCTGGAGGCCTGAGGCCAACGGGAACGACATGAAGATCTGCAAGGTAGAGAAAACGCTGGTATCGACCAATCGCATTCGCGATCTGGGACATCGGCCCCTGCTGGTGGTGCAGGAGAAGGTCGGCGGTCCGCGGACCGTGGCGGTGGACGCCGTTGGCTGCGTGCCGGGGGACTGGGTGATCGTGGTGGGCTCGTCGGCGGCGCGGGAAGCGGCCGGGGACAAGTCCTACCCCAGTGATGCGACGATCGTCGGGATCATCGATCACTGGGAGGAGCAGTAACCCATGGACATCATGCGCGTGGAGGACGAGCTGACGGTGACCCGTCGGGTCGATGGCCTGAAAACGGCGTCCCTGCGCGTGCTGGTGGATGCGAAGGGCGGTCGCGCGGTCGCGGTGGATCCGGTCGGTGCGCACCCGGGGAACTGGGTGTTCACGATCAGCGGATCGGCCGCGCGCCTGGCGCTGGACGACAATTCGATCCTGACCGACCTGACGATCGGGGGGATCATTGATTACTGGGATGACGGCAGTGACGACACGTCGTCGTCGACCAGGGACAAGGCTGGGCAGGACCAGACCGATACCGGGCGCTCGGATGGCGGACGCAGGGCCGCGTGAGCGTCGAATTTTCGAAGTAACCGTAACTCCGGGAGAAAATAGCAATGGCGAGTGAAAACTTTGGTGTGGCCCTGGGCATGATCGAGACCCGCGGTCTGGTTCCGGCGATCGAGGCGGCGGATGCGATGACCAAGGCCT
>NZ_KB906167.1:130410-273397 GCF_000381205.1 Thioalkalivibrio sp. ALE11
CGTGCCGGTGCCGATTCCTGCGAGCGTGTGGGCGACGGCCTGGTGGCTGCGCACATCATTGCCCGCGTGCATTCCGAAGTGGAAAGCATCCTGCCGACCGCGCCCAGCGCCAGCGGCTCCGCCAGCTGAGGATACGCCGATGGCCGATCCACGGATCGTGGGCTATCTGAACCGGGCCGTCGCGCATGAAATGTCGGCGGTCCAGCAGTACATGGCCCAGGCGCGGCTGACCGCGCTCTGGGGCATGGCGGAACTGAGCGACTCGCTGCGGCGGGAAGCGCAGGAGGAACTGGAGCATGCGGATCGCCTGATGACCCGCCTGATGCACTACGGGCTGGCGCCTCCCGGCAGCCAGCTGGCACCGGTGCGTCTGGGGCGTTCGGTCCGCCAGCTGATGGAGTACAACCGCGCGCTGGAGCTGGATGCGGTGCGGATGTACGAAGAAGCGGTGGCGTACTGTCGTCGGACCGGTGCGCGTGAGGATGCCGCGCTGTTTGCGGCCCTGCTCGACGAAGAGTGGGAACACGTGCGCGAGATCGATGCTCAAATGAATGCAAACGGCAGCGGAGATTCCGATGGCCGAGAACGGTGACGTGGTTCCCGCAGGCTGGGAGCCTGGCAAGGGTTCGCTGGTGTCGATCAGCAAGCAGTACACCTTTGATCGTTACGGGGTGACGCGGGATTTCCTCGACCGGGTCGCGGATCTGTCCGAGGCCGACGGTTATCACCCCAACATCAGCTTCGGGACGACCTACGTGAACATCACCATCGATGCCCGGGACGGCGAAGCCATCGGCGAGGCGGATCGCGCCTTCGCGCTCGAGGTCGACCGGCTCGCCGGCGAGGTGACTTCATGACCCGGGGGGCGTAATGAGCTCGCGGGTGATCGCGGTCGTCAATCAGAAGGGCGGGACCGGCAAGACCACCCTGACGATGAATCTCGCGGCCGGGCTGGCCCGGCGCGGCCGGACCCTGGTTGTCGACGCCGATCCTCAGGGGTCGGCCGGGCAATGGGCGCGCATGAGTTCGGAGCGCAAGCCGTTCCCGGCATCCGTGTTCGCGGTGGCCGGGCCGCTGGACCGGGAGCTGGCAAACCTGCGTCGGGATTATGATTTCGTGGTCATCGACTGTCCGCCGACCCTGGAAGGCGGTGCGGTGAACGGGGCCCTGGCAGCGGCGGACCTGGCACTGATCCCGGTGCTTCCTTCGCCGGTAGACCTGTGGGGCAGTGTCCGCATGGGGACGGGCCTGGAGGACGCGCAACGGGCGAACCGGGATCTGCAGGCGCGTATCGTGGTCAACCAGCTTGAGGTGCGGAGCGCGCTCTCGCGCGCAATGAAGCACGCCCTCATGGAGATCGACATTCCCGCACTGGAGCAGACGCTGCGGCGGCGGGCCATCTACCGGCGTTCGGCGCTGGAAGGCAGCTCCGTCTATGATCTGGGGAAACCCGGACAGGCGGCGGCGGCCGAGATCGAAGCCATCATCGAGGAGGTTTCACAATGAGTGACCTGCAGAACAAGCTGGCGGCCGGCGTGCGCGCGGCGCGCGAAAACCAGGACAACAAGGGCGAGGCATCGGGCACTTCGACGGAGGACAAGTCGAGCGCCAGGTCGGAGTCCGGCACGGAGCAGAAAACGGCGGAGAACAAGCCGGCGCAGAAGCCCGCCTCGGGCCAGTCGTCGGCCGGCAAGGCGACGACCGGGACGCGCGGCAGCACGGCGAAAAAGCCCGCTGCAAAGAAAACCGCGGGCAGTTCCGGCGGGTCTGGCGGGTCCGGCGGCACGCGCAAGAGCAGTGGAACGACGACGAAGAAGCCGGCCTCCGGCGGCAGCCGCGGGAGTCGCAAGGACTCACCGGGGAACGACGATCGTGCCACCGGTGACGCGCCCTGGGAGAATCTGCATCCGGATCGGGTCTGGCCGGACTGAGCCGGGACGGGAACGCGAGCATGGCCGGGCGCAGCCCGGCCTTTTTGTGAAGGAGCATTGCCATGCAGGACGAACTGCGCGAATACCGGGTGACCGCAGAGCCCTATTACCAGCCGGTTGCCGACGAGGTGGAGCTGTACGAGGCGGCGTATGCGGCGCGCATGCCCATGATGCTCAAGGGTCCGACGGGCTGCGGCAAGACGCGCTTCGTGGAGCACATGGCCTGGAAGCTGGGCAAGCCGCTGGTGACGGTGGCCTGCAACGAGGACATGACCGCCTCGGATCTGCTGGGGCGCTATCTGCTGGATGCGGAGGGGACGCGCTGGCAGGACGGACCGCTGACCATGGCGGCCCGGCTCGGGGCGATCTGCTATCTCGACGAGATTGTCGAGGCTCGTCAGGACACCACCGTGGTGATCCATCCCCTGACCGACAACCGACGGGTGCTCCCGCTGGAGAAAAAGGGGGAGATGGTCGAGGCGCATCCCGACTTCCAGGTGGTGATTTCCTACAACCCGGGTTATCAGAGCCTGATGAAGGACCTGAAGCAATCGACCAAGCAGCGCTTCGGTGCGCTGGATTTCGACTATCCGGATCATGCGACCGAGACGCGGATCGTCGCGCACGAGGGTGGCGTGAGCGAGGATGTAGCGGACAAGCTGGTCAGCGTGGCCGAGCGTGCACGGAATCTGAAGGGGCACGGTCTCGACGAGGGCATCTCCACCCGCATGCTGGTGTACGCGGCCACGCTGATCGGCAAGAACGTCCAGCCGCTGGCCGCGTGTCGCATGGCCCTGGTCCGGCCCATTACCGACGATCCGGACATGCGCGATGCGCTGGATTCGGCGGTAACCACGTTCTTCTAGACCGCCTTCGAGGCGGCGCGGGCGCGCGATGAGCATCCATCTGGAAGACTATCCGGACCTCCTCGACGATCTCGGGGAACACGCCGCGCAGGTGCTGGAGTCCGCGTGGCAGGAGGCGACGCGCGCGTTCAGTCCGGCCGGTCTGGAACGCTATTACCTTGAGGGGGCGCGCAGCCTGCATTCGCTGGGGCGGGGCACCGATCTGGTCGCGGCGTTCATCCAGGAGGCCCCGGGGCTGGCCCAGGAGCTGGGCGAGGATGCGGTGGCCGAGCTGCTGAGTGCGTCCATCCGGATGTATTCCAAGACCAGTTCCGCAGTGATCACGCTGGTAATCTCGACCGCGCCCATCGCCGCGCGTCGCCTGGGCGACCATTCGCTGTTCGAAGGTTATCTGCGCCTGCTGGATTCGTTGCTCGGGCAGGCCCCGCGTGGCGTGCGTCCGATGCTGGAGCACCTGGACGAGCTGCTGAGCCATCTGACCCTGGGCGGGTTGCGGCGCTGGGCCACCTGGGGCGCACAGGCCCATCGCACGGATCTCGAGGCGCAGATCGAATACTTCGGTCTGCAGTCGCCGGAGTCGCGCTCGGTATTCCAGAAGGAGCGCCGCGGTACGCTGTTCGTGGACGTGCAGCGGCGCATCAACCTGTATCTGCGCTCGCTGTGGGGGCGCGATTTCTTCATGCGTCCGACCAGTGGCGATTTCGAGTCGCGCGAGGGCTACCGGCCGTATATCCAGGGCTTCACGCTGTTCCTGCCGGATGCCTTCGACGATACCGACGAGCTTTCCGGTCTGGACCTGTATCGCGCGGCGGCGGCACATGCCGCCGCGCACATGGTGCATACCCGCGAGCGTCAGGAAGAGGAGGCGCCGCGGGGGATCCGGGGCGCGCTGCTGGAGCTGTTCGAGGATGCCCGGGTCGAGGGGCTGACACTGGCCGCGTTTCCGGGGCTGGGTCAGATCTGGAAACCCCTGCACACGGCCACCCCGGAAGACGGCGATGCGCCGCAGCCACTGCTGGCACGGACCGCGCGCGCCCTGATCGACGCCGATTACACCGACCCGCACCCGTTCGTGAACGAGGCGCGGGCGGCCTTTGCCCGCGAGTCCGATCTGGAACGTGCGGGACTGGCGGCGGAACTGGCGGAAGCGCTGGCGCCGGCGTTCCCGGAGAAGGGCTACGTGAACCCGAAGCAGATCGCGCCCGAGGTCGTCTACCGCGACGACAACCGCTATATCTGGGCGGTGGGCCGCGAGGACGAGGAAGAGGCGGAGGTGCTGGGCGCACACGGCTCCGGCCAGGAACGGATCTACGTCACGCCGATGGAGATGATCAACACCCTGGACGTGCCCAGTGCCGGGGACGATGCCCAGCAGATCATGGTCCTGGCGACGGAGTTCTTCCGCGATGGCGAGGACACCAGCATCAACGCGCAAGAGGGCAAGGAGCCGATCTCGCTGCCGTTCCACTATCACGAATGGGACTACCAGATGCAGCTGGAGCGCCCGCACTGGGTGACCCTGCTGGAGCGCCGCCCTCCAAAGGGCGATCTGGACGAGATCGACGCGATCAATGAGAAACACAAGCCGCTGATTGCCCGTCTGAAATACCTGATCGAGGCGATTCAGCCACAGGGGATGCAGCGCCTGCGCCGCCAGCCCGACGGCGACGAGCTGGACGTGAACGCGCTGGTGGAGGCACAGATCGACCTGCGCATGAACCGTCAGCCCGATGAGCGCATCTACACCCGCAATCTGCGCCAGGAGCGGGATCTGTCCGTGCTGGTCCTGCTGGACCTGTCGGAGTCGACCAACGAGACGGTGCGCGGGACCGACACCTCGGTGGTGCAGCTGGCGCGCGAGGCGACCACCCTGCTCTCGGGCGCAATCGCGCGCATCGGCGATCCGTTCGCGATCCACGGCTTCAACTCGGACGGGCGGCACGACGTCGAATATTTCCGCTTCAAGGATTTCGATGCGCCATGGGACGACACCGCACGGGCGCGCCTGGCGGGCATGACCGGCGCACTGTCGACGCGCATGGGAGCGGCCATCCGGCATGCCACGGAGCAGCTGCGTGCCCGCGGCTCGCAGAAGAAGCTGATGCTGGTGATTACCGATGGCGAGCCCTCGGACACCGACGTGCGCGACCCGCAGTACCTGCGCTTCGACGCGCGCCGCGCGGTGGAGGAGGCCGGACGCAATGGCGTCCACAGTTTCTGCATGAGCCTGGACCCTAACGCCGATGATTACGTGGAGCGCATCTTTGGGAACCACTACATGGTGCTGGATCGGGTCGAACGGCTGCCGGAGAAATTGCCGATGCTGTATGCCGGCCTGACGACCCGTTAACGGGGGGCGGCGTGAGTCAGAGTGATTCGACGCGGGATTCCGGCCTTCCGCAGGTGATGCTCAAGTCGGAGCTGCCGGCGCATCTGATCCGGCATGCGACCCTGCGCCAGCTGCAGGTCTTCGAGGCGATCGTGCGCCTGGGCAGCTTCACCCGCGCTGCGGAGGAGCTGCACCTGACGCAGCCGACGGTGTCCATCCAGATCAAGAAGCTGTCCTCCGCGCTGGGGCTGCCGCTGTTCGAATACGTCGGGCGCCGGGCGTCGCCCACCGAGGTCGGGCTGCTGCTGTACGACACCTGCCGCGAGATGCTGGGGGCGCTGACCAACCTGGAGATGAAGCTCGCCGAGATGCACGGCCTCAAGCGCGGCCGGCTTCGCCTGGCGGTGATCACCACGGCGCAGTACTTCGCCCCCAGCATCCTCGGCCAGTTCGCGCGGCGCTATCCCGATGTGGAGCTGTCGCTGGAGGTCTCCAACTTCGACCGGGTGCTGGATCGCCTGGCCAATAACGACGACGACCTGTACATCATCGGCCATGTGCCCGAGCGCCTGACCGACGTGGCGGTGTACCCCTTTGCGCCCAACCCGCTGGTGGTGATGGCCAGTCGCGATCATCCGCTGGCAGGGCGCCGCAACATCCCGCTGCAGGAGCTGGAGCAGGAAAACTTCCTGATGCGCGAGCCGGGGTCGGGGATCCGCGAGTCGACCCTCAAGCTGTTCCAGGAACACGGGATCAACCCGCGGGTGCGCATGGAGCTGGGCTCCAACGAGGCGATCAAGCAGGCGGTCATCGGCGGTCTGGGGATCTCGGTGCTGTCGCTGCACACCCTGAGCGCGGAGGGTGCGGAAGGGCCGGTGGCGCTGCTGGACGTCGAGCATTTCCCGATCCACCGTCAGTGGCACATCGTGCATCCGCGGCAGAAGGTACTGTCGGTGGTGGCGCAGACCTTTCTCGACTTCGCCATTCAGGACGAGGCACGGCTGCGCAATCAGATCGAGGACATGCTGGCTGCCTTCAAGGCGCAGGCCGATGCCGGACAGGGCCCCTCCGCCGGATGAACGGTGCCGGCTGACAGGCCCGGCTGACAGGCTATGGGGGGCGGTTTACAATCCCCCGCAAAGTACAACCTTTGATCAGGGCCGCCACGGCGCCCGCGGAGAACACCCGTGAAGAAGCCTTCCGACGACCGACCGCGCATCAGCGGCACCCGGTTCATTGATGCCGACAGCGAGCCGCGCGCCCGGTTCAGCCTGAGTGCCTCGTACCGGGACCAGCACCACCCCGTGACCGGGACGGGTGGGGACCCGAACTTTGGCGCCATCGACACCCCGTTGGACGAGAGCTGCGTGGTTTGTGCCCCTGCGACCCGGCGTCTGGCGGAAGAGCTGTTCGAACGCTGGAACGACGCGCTGAAAACCGGCGACGCTGATCGGGTTACCGACTGCTACGCTGAAGACGCGGTACTTCTGCCCACGGTGTCGAACGTCCCGCGCACCACGCGCGACGAGATCCGTGACTATTTCCGCCATTTCCTGGAGAAGCGGCCCGCGGGCACGATCACTCAGCGTAACGTGAAGTTCGGCTGCAACAAGCTGACGGATGCGGGTACCTATACCTTTCGCGTGCGCGACGGCGGCGAGGTCAGGGACGTACCGGCGCGTTACACCTTCGTCTACGAGAATCGCGACGGCGAATGGAAGATCGTGCATCACCACTCCTCGATGATGCCCGGCAACGACTGAACAAGACCGACAGTCCCGTGCCCCGCGAGAGCCGGCGCGGGGCGACGTTTCTGACTGGAGGCAAGGACCGTGGTTTCCGAACCGGTCGTTCTGTTTTTCCTGCTCGGCGCGATCGCCGGGCTGGCCAAATCCGACCTGAAGATCCCGATGGCGGTGTACGAGGCGCTGTCCATCTTTCTGCTGCTGGCCATCGGCCTGCACGGCGGGGTCAAGCTGGCCGAATCCGAGCTGGTGCCATTGCTCCTGCCCGGACTGGCCGTGCTGGTGGTGGCGGCGTTCATCCCGCTGATCGCCTTCCCGGTCCTGCGCTGGGTCGGCCGCATGACCCGCGCCGATTCGGCCTCCATCGCCGGCCATTACGGCTCGGTCAGCGTGGTGACCTTCTCGGTGGCGGTGGCCTACCTGGCCCAGCGCGGGCTGGATTACGAGGGACACATGATCGTGTTCCTGGTACTGCTGGAGATCCCCGCGATCGTGATCGGCATCCTGCTGGCCAAGGCGGGCACCGGTGGCGGGACGCGCTGGGGCAAGACCCTGCACGAGGTGTTCTTCGGCAAGAGCGTGTTCCTGCTGATCGGCGGGCTGCTGATCGGCTACCTGGCCGGTCCGGAGAACATCGAGCCGCTGGAGCCGATGTTCTGGGATCTGTTCAAGGGCGTGCTGGCGCTGTTCCTGCTGGAGATGGGACTGGTGGCCTCCAGCCGCATCGCCGAGGTGCGCAGTTACGGGGTCTTTCTGGTGGCGTTCGCGATCGTGATGCCGGTGGTGGCCGCACTGCTCGGTATTGTGCTGGGCTGGGGGCTGGGCATGTCGCTGGGCGGCACGCTGCTGCTGGCCACGCTGTACGCCAGTGCCTCGTACATCGCGGCCCCGGCAGCCATGCGCATCGCGGTGCCGGAGGCCAACCCGGCACTGTCGATCGGGGCCTCGCTGGGGGTGACGTTCCCGTTCAACATCTTCGTCGGCGTACCCCTTTACTTCTGGTTGGCCGAACAACTCTACGCAGTCGGAGGATAGGGCATGGAAGGCGAACCGATGCGCCTGATGGTGATCGTCACCGAGGCGATCCTGGAAGACATGCTGGTCGACGAGATCCGCAAGCTGGGCGCCAGCGGGTACACCGTGATCGATGCCCGCGGCTGGGGCGAACACGGCAAGCGTCGCGGCAACTGGCGCCAGGGCGGCAATATCCGCATCGAGGTGCTGGGGTCCGAGGAGCTCTGCACCCGCATTGCCGCGCACATGCGCGACACCTACCAGAAGGACTACGGGCTGCTGATCTACACCACCGACGCGCTGCTGCACAACTGAGTCGGCTGCGGCCATGGGTGCGCGGGAGGACGAAGAGCTGGCCGCACGCGTGCGCGACGCGACCGGCGCCCGCGCGGCGTACCCGCAGGAGCGGGTGCAGGGGCTGTGGAGCGGTTACGGCGAGATCCGGCGCTACCGCCTGGAGGATGCGACGGTAGCCTCGGTGGTGGTGAAGGACGTTCGCTACCCGGCAGCCGTCAGCCACCCGCGCGGCTGGGGCGGCGGGGTTTCCGACCGGCGCAAGCGGCGATCCTATGAAGTGGAGCGGGCCTGGTACGCGGATTTCGCCCCGCGGCTCGATCCGTCGCGCTGTCGGCTCCCGCGCTGTTTCGCGGCGGGTGGGGACGATCATGGCGGCTGGATGATCCTGGAGGATCTGGATGCGGCCGGTTTCCCGGACCGCCGCGAGCGCCTGGACTTCGACGGCGCGGTCCTCTGCCTGCGCTGGCTGGCCGAGCTGCATGCCGCGTTTCTCGGCACCGCACCCGACGGCCTGTGGCCGGTCGGCAGCTACTGGCATCTGGCGACCCGTCAGGAAGAATGGGCGGCGATCGAGGACCCGGCCATCCGCCGCACGGCCGCGGAGATCGATCGCCGGCTGAACGCGGCCCGTTTTCACACCCTGGTCCACGGTGACGCCAAGGTCGCGAACTTCTGTTTTGCTGCCGACGGGGGCGCCTTGGTGGCAGTGGACTTCCAGTACGTCGGCGGCGGCTGCGGGATGAAGGACGTGGCCTATTTCATCGGCTCCTGCCTCGACGAAGAGGAACAGGAGCATCGCGAGGCCGACCTGCTGGACGCCTATTTTGATGCCCTGCGCGAGGCGCTGCGCGATCACCACCCGGACGTGGAGGCGGCCGCGCTGGAGGCCGAATGGCGGGACCTGTTCCCGCTGGCGCAGGCCGACTTCTACCGCTTCCTGGTCGGCTGGAGCCCGGCTCACTGGAAGATCCATGACTACAGCCGGCGGGTCGCGCTGGACGTCGTACGGCGGCTGGATCCGGGGCCGGCCTGAGGCGCGCCGGATCGGCCAGAGGCTGGCCTCCTGCAGGTCGAACCCTGCCGCCCCGGTGGGAGGCCGGCCCTCCGGCCGATTGTGCGTCGGGGCAATCTCCGGCGCCGGATCGGCCAGGAGGCTGGCCTCCTGCGGGTCGAACCCTGCCCCCGGTAGGAGGCCGGCCCTCCGGCCGATTGTGCGTTCGGGCTGTCTCCTGCGCCGGATCGGCCAGGGGCTGGCCTCCTACGGGTCGAACCCTGCCCCCGGTGGGAGGCCGGCCCTCCGGCCGATTGTGCGTTCGGGCTGTCTCCGGCGCCGGATCGGCCAGAGGCTGGCCTCCTACGGCACCTCCGCAGGAGGGTGCCTTGCCGGCGCGCGATGACAGGCACCGGGTGACCCTCCATGATGGGGACTGGTCGAACGGAGACCGCCGCGCGATGATCCCGCTGTGGTTCAAGCTGAGCTGGCTCGCCTTCCTCGCCGTGCTGGTGCCCGTGTACCTGCAGGAATACGGGCCGCTGAATTTCCTCTGGCTGTCCTCCATCGCGCTGGTGGCCGGCTGCGCGGCCGCCTGGCTGGAAAACCGGCGTCTCGCCTCCATGCTGCTGGTCGCGGTCCTGCTGCCGGAGCTCGTCTGGGTCCTCGACCTGGTGCTCAGCCTGCTGCTGCTAGGCAATCCGGTCATCGGTGCCGTGCACTACATGTACAACACCGACATCCCGCTGCACGTGCGCCTGCTTTCCCTCTATCACCTGCCGTTGCCGTTCGCGCTGCTGTGGATGGTCTGGCGCCTGGGTTACGACGCGCAGGCCTGGAAGTGGTGGCTGCCGATTGGCTGGGGCGTCCTGCTGGCCAGCTACGCGGTCGCGGAGGAGGGGGGCAACCTGAACTGGGTACTGGGCCCGCACGGCCAGCCGCAGGAATGGGTCGCGCCCGAGCTGTGGCTGGCGTTCGTGGTGCTGTTCTGCACCGTGATGTGGTGGCTCACCCACCGCCTGGTGCGGTGGGTGTACCGCCGGTTTGGGGGCGCGCGACCGGGCGTGAGAGAGTGACGGCCGAAGCGCAAGGAAACGAGGGGGGATCATGGATGTTCGTTACGATTCGGGTGAAGTGGTTTTGGTTTGTCGCAACCGCCACGATGACCGATGTCTCTTCTACCGGCTGGACCCGCACGCGGACGACCCGTTCATTCCCTTGCACGAGACCGGAGGGGCAAGCTTCGATCGTCACTGGCGCATGGCCCGCGTCGGAGGCTATCTGCTGCAATGGGGCCCGCTGGGCGAACGCGATGGTGTATCCGGCTATCCCTACGCGCTGAGGGAGTTCGATCCTTCACTGGCCAATCCACTGCTGGGGCCTCTGGTGCAGGGCGGGTTCTGGGAACAGAACAAGTTCCTGGGACATCGCACGCATTACGGTGATGATCCCGACGAAGGGCAGCAACTGGATCTGGTGCCGGTTGGCAGTTTCGTGCTGTGTCTGATCCCCACCCGTGGTCGGGGCACCTTCGAGTTATGGAATTTCGATCCCCGGCCCGATGCCCCCGGGAGCGAAGATCCGATCCCGGAGCCCTATTCCGCACAGGGGGAGTTTACCCGCGGGCAAGGAGCGTTCCCGCTGATCCGCAAGGGTCACACGTTGCTTCCGATGGGCGATTATGTCCTGGAGCGTCTCCCCGGAGGGCGGCGTTTCCGTCTGTGGAGCTTTGACCCGCAGCTCGACAACCCGCTGTCCCTTCCGGTGATCCGGGAGGGTTCCTGGAACGAGATCGATGACGGCCACGAGCTGACGGTGGTCGGTAACCAGCTCCTGGACTGGTGCCCCGGTCATGGTCGTTACCGGCTCTGGACCCTGGATCCGGATCTTGAGGAGCTCCTCGCGGGGCCCGTGCGGGAAGGTCGACTCCCCGCGGCGATGGGCCCCGACTCGGAGCTTGTGGCATTCGAGGCCTCGCCCCGCATTGATAGTGGCAAGGCGGTGATTCCCGGGACGATGGATTTCATGCGTTCCAGGATTCGGCATGTTGTGTACTACATGCTCGAAAGCCGGTCTTTCGACAACGTGTGTGGCTGGTTGTACGAGAATGGTGGACGGGATTGCCACTTCATTGGTCGTACGGATCCTTTTGACGGTGCGACCACCGAGGATTTCAACTGGCATGGTGACCGCAAGGTGCACGTCAGTCAGTTTCACGACGGTGTCTTGAGCGAGGAATGGGATCTCGACGCCCCCGGGCAGGACCCGTTTCATCACACCAGCGACAGTCTGCAGCAGATGTTTTCGGACATATCCGGTTACTGGCGAGGCGAGCCGCCGGATATGCAGGGATTCATCCTCAATACGGCAGACGATCAGGTGATGCAGACACTGAGCCCGGAACAGCTCCCGGTGCTCAATGGACTGGCACGTCATTTCGCCGTCTCGGATGAATGGTTTTCGTCGATTCCGGGAGGAACCGATGTCAATCGAGCCTTTTCGCTCACCGGCTCGGCATTCAATCGGCTGGGGACCTGGGAGGGCGGCAATGCTTATCAGTACTGGCCGTGTTATCCGCGCCGCCAGTCGATCTGGAAGCTGCTCTGGAGTCATGGCATCACCGACTGGAAGATTTACAACGCGGTGCTCTGGCAGGACGCGGTCTTTACCCGGCAGCTCTTCCTGCGTGGTCAGGTTCCGTCACTGGATGCGGAGCCGTCGCGGTACCTGGCGGATATCGAGCAATTCAAGACGGATGCCCGTCGCGGCGAACTCCCGGCTTTCAGTTACCTTGAGCCGGCCTGGATCGCCCCGTCCGGTTCTACCTCGTACCATCCCGGGAGTG
Source organism: Thioalkalivibrio sp. ALE11 (assembly GCF_000381205.1). Taxonomy (NCBI): domain Bacteria; kingdom Pseudomonadati; phylum Pseudomonadota; class Gammaproteobacteria; order Chromatiales; family Ectothiorhodospiraceae; genus Thioalkalivibrio; species Thioalkalivibrio sp. ALE11. The sequence continues at coordinate 142,429 of NZ_KB906167.1, forward strand.
ACCTGGTGCCCGCGGAACGGACCCTGAACGAAATCTATGAGGCGCTACGCGACGGGCCCGCCTGGGAAAACACGCTGCTGGTGATTACGTTCGACAAGAACGGAGGTACCTACGATCACGTATCTCCGCCCTATGCACGCAAGCCCTGGCCGAATGACGGCGTGGATGGTTTCCGTTACGACCTGATGGGCCCCCGGGTGCCTGCCATTATGGTGTCGCCGTGGATTCGGGAGCGGAGCGTGATCCGATCCGGCGGAACGGTGCCGTTTGACTCGACCTCCTTCGGCGCAACCCTGCTCCAGTGGTTCGGGATCCCGCGATGTTCATGGTGCCTGGGAGACCGCATGGCTCATGCCCCTTCCTTTGAATCCGTGTTGCAGGCGGATGAGCCACGCCAGGACGGTCCGAGCTTTACGCCGCCCTATGATCAGTCGAACCCGCGGTCACCCCACCGGTAGTGATTGCAGGTCTCGTCCCACCCGGCGGGCCGCCGGGCGGGCGGGGGCACGGGATCCCGGATGTCGTCGGGGTCGTACTGGCAATCATGGCTGGCACAGGCGTTGGCCTCATGGGCCGAGCAGTAGTTCCAGGCCTCGGTGAATGAATCACAGGCGGCTTCCGGGTCGTTGGTATCAAGCTTGGCCTGAATGCACAGTGACTGACGGTCCTCGGCGGACGGTTTTCCGGACCAGCGATCCTCGCACTGTTTCCGGACGGCCTCGGGTGAAGCCCCGGGGTCTTCCGCCATGGCGATCAGCCAGCATGCGGACACGAAATCCTTCTCCTCGTCCTCAATCAGGTTGCGCGACCCGCGGCCACATTTATCGCTCGGGTTGTCCGGACAGCAGTTGTAGGAGGTGACATCCGGATGGTTGGTGGCAATCCAGGGGGTTGCCGGAGCGTCGGGGGCCAGGGAGGTCGAGCCGGTGTCGAGCACGCTGACCGCGTCTCGCCCGATCATGCGGGCCCAGGTGCGGCGGGCATCGGCGCCGAATACCGCTACTGGCCGTGATTCATCGGGCCGCGTTGCGAGGAGCCGCAGCATCGGGCGAAGGTAGTCTCCGCCCGGACCGGTGCGGTCATCGAACCATTCCACGGGATCCGGCAGGTAACCGGTCTGGCCGGTGCCCGGTGCTGCAATCGGACGGGCGTCCACGATGGTCTGGAAGGCATCCGGATTCTCTGCGCCCGCGGCCCCCATGATCCGTCCCCATCGGCACATCGTGTAGTTTTCCAGATAGTCCTGTCCGGTGAGGGCCGGGATCGGGGGGTAATCGAGGAAAAGTACGGTGTGCTGGCTCGCCAGAGGCAGGCCCAGTGGCAGAAACAGGGTCCAGGGTTCACCGGCCTGTGGATGCGGGTCCCAGCAGCCTTCCCGGGCCTTGCAGGCCTCGACCCCGCGGCGGGCCTGAGCGGCGTGCTCCGAATCAAGAAAGGCTGGATGCACGGTCGCATAGCGACGGGTCGTCGCGTTCTCGGGCTGGATGCGGACTCTGACTCGTTCGTCCGTTTCACCTTCAACCAGACTGACCGACACCTCGGGGTCGGGGACGCCGTCTCTCTCGAGCGACTGGGTCGTGAAATGTTCGATGGTTGCGGTCAGGTCCTCGTAGTCGCTGGCGTACGCCTCCGGGAGCCAGGATGCGTCGGGGTAGAGCTCGCGGATATGCGGCTCCGGTCCCAGGTCATATTCGACGGCTCCGGGGTTGTCGGCCATGGCGGGAATGCCGCTGCCCAGGCCCATGGCGATCATGACTACCGTCAAAAGCACCGGGCGGTTGTGGATGCAGGTACGGGGTGCTGGCATGGATGAAGTCCCTCTCTGTCTGCGGGCCAACAGGCCCCTGGTTCATGACGGGCCGGATTCGCGGGCGGGGTCCGGTGGCCGGGTGTCGGCGGGGCCAACGACCCGGTTGCGGCCGGCCTTCTTGGCGCGGTAGAGGGCTTCGTCGGCTTCGTTGATCAGATCCTGACGTCCCCCGCGGCCCGAAGGGGTCCGGGTGGCGGTCCCGATGCTCACCGTGACCACGTCCGCGGTCGTGGAATATTCGTGCGGCAGCTGCTGCTCGAGGATGGCCCCGCGCAGCCGCTCGGCCGTCGCATGCGCGGCATCGGTGTCGATGCCGGGCAGGATCACCATGAACTCCTCGCCGCCATAGCGCACCGCCAGCTGTTCCGGGTCGTCGAGGGTCTCGCGGATGATGCTGCCGATGGTGATCAGGCAGTGGTCGCCGGCGGGGTGCCCGTAGTGGTCGTTGTAGGGCTTGAAATGGTCGACGTCGAACATGATCAGTGACAGGGGCCGCTGTTCGTGCCCCAGGCGGTCCCACTGTTCCTGGAGGTAGTCGTCGCCGCGCCGGCGGTTCGCAAGACCGGTCAGGCCGTCGCGCTCGGCGAGGTTCTGCAGCTCGCGATTCACTTCCTCGAGCTGGCGGGTGCGTTCGGCCACGCGGTCTTCAAGGGTGCGGGAATACTCCCGAACCTGTTCATACAGCCGGGCATTTTCAAGCGCGACGGCGGCCTGGGCGGCCAGCAGACGGACGACCTCGGCGCGGTCCGGGGGAAAGGCGCCGGCGGTCAGGTTGTTTTCCATGTACAGCGCCCCGACGAAGCGTTCCCGCCCCAGGGGTACGCAGAGCACGGAGACCACCTGGCGCGCGGCGATGGCGGGGTCGTCGGTGAAGGCCCCCTCCTGGCTGGCGTTGTCCAGGACCACGGGCTCGCCACTGCCCAGGACATGACTGACCAGGGAGATCGGCAGGGCGATGCCGCTGCCGTCGGGGGCGATGGCGCCGGGCCCGGATCCGGGTTCGGGTTGGAGTTCGGGGCCGGGCGGTGCCTGCGGCAGTTCACCGGCCATGGCTTCCACGCCGGGCAGGCCCTGGTCCCGTCGGATCAGGCAGGCCCACTGGCCGCCGGCGTTTTCGAGCAGGATCTCCAGACTGGTGCGCAGCAGCTTCTCGGTCTCGATCTCTCCGGAGATGGCGCGCGAAGCCTTCATGATCGAAGCCAGATCAAGATCATTATGGTCCAGGGGGTCATCGCCGGGATCGCCGCCGGGGCCGCCGATCTCCTCCAGGACCGGATGCCGTTCCTCCAGCAGGCGCACCTTGCGCCGCGCTCCCCAGCGCGCGTACAGCCGGTGGGCGGCCCGCAGGTAGCCCTCGGCCGCACGGCGGCGACCCCGGGCCAGCAGGTGCGATGCGGCCCGTTCGCTGGCCATCGCCTCGTCGCGCATGAAGCCGCTGGCCGCGGCCGCTTCGATGGCGGCCTCGTATCGTTCCATGGCCGGTTCGTCGCTGCCGGACAGGCGTTCCAGCTCGGCTTCCATCAGATACTGCAGGTGCAGGAAGTTGTCCGGACAGTGGTCGGCCCAGCGCCGGATCCGGTCCAGGTCTTCCAGCAGCTGGTGCCGCATCGGGTCGTCGGGCGTCGTGACGCGATCGGGATGGACCCGGACGCAGGCCAGGAAATCCAGCAGGTAGAAGCGCGCCAGCTGCGGCAGAGACATGGCCGAACGGATCAGACGCTGCCGGCGGGCCAGGTGCTCCAGGGCGTGCTCGGGGGCGTCGTGCAGGACCGCGACCTCGGCCTTGTAGATGTGGTAGTTGGCCACTCCGGTCATGAACTGGCGCTGGTGCATGCCGTCGAGGCAGGCGTGTTCGTCGAACCGCTCGTCGCTCAGCGACAGCGGGTCCCGCGTGAGGCCCTGAAAGGCGTACTGCATCTGCAGGAAGAGGGTGGCCGAATCCAGCGAGTCGCGATAGTTGCATTCGCGGACGATCGCGATGTTTTCCTCGTGCTGGCGCGTGGCCTCCGGCAGGTCCAGTGCCGGATCCCAGATCACGCAGTCCTGGGCGCTGTACGCCAGATAGAGGAGATCGCCGGACTGATGGCCGGCCTCGATGCCGCGCCGGAACCACGGGGTCAGGCTGGACCAGTGATGGTTCCAGTGGTGGATGAACATCGCGTAGACGTAGATCACCCGTGCCCGCAGGGCGAGGTCGTCGAACCGTTCGTTGATGGCCAGACCCAGGCGCCCGTACTCGAGCCCCAGCGCAGGGTCATCCAGCTCGCCACACAGCAGCATCCCGTAGGCGGCGTGGATGAAGGCGGCTTCGGGACAGTTGCCATGGCGCAGGGACAGATTCACGCCCTTGAAGACCAGGTAGGGAAACAGGTTGCCGCTGCCCGACAGGAACGATGCCGGGAAGATCTCCATCAGCAGGCGCATGGCGAGGAGCACGGAACGGTCCTCGACGTTCGGGGCGTCCAGCAGGTCGGCGATCGCCCGATCCCCCAGATGCTCCGTGATGCGTGCGCGCTCCTCGGCCACCTCGCGGTCGCCGGGATCCTCGTGGATCTCCACGCCCAGCAGGCGCAGGCCCTCGATGGCCGTGTGCATGGAGGCCTCCATGCGGCCAAGCGTTGCGTACTGGCGGGTGCGGGTGGACAGGAGTTCCACCTTTTCGTAGGTACCGGGGGCGTGGTCGAACAGGAACCCGGCCCATTGCTCGGCCTCGTCCTGCCGGCCGGTCAGATAGGCGCATTGCTGCAGCTCCCGGGCCAGTTCGAACGCCAGCGCCCGGTGCGTGGCGTCTGTCGGTTCGGGCAGCAGGGCATGGCCGACGTGCAGCAGTTCGTAGGCGGTTTCGTAGGCCGCCACGTTGCGCGCGCGTATCCCCGCGCGCAGGTTGAAACGGGCCAGCGCAAGACGTTCTTCGGGGTCCTCGATCAGCGAGCGTCCCGCATTGAGATGGCGGACCATCTCCATCAGACGGTCGCCCTCGATCGCGTCACCGGAATGCCGACGCATCAGGCGGCCGATGGACAGATGCACGCCGGTCATCGCGCGCGCATCCGACAGGCGGTAGGCGGCCTGCTGGACGCGGTCGTGTGCAAAGCGGTAGACCGGGTTCCACCGGTTCTCTTCCGGTGCACCGTCGTCCGGGGCGTGTCCCACGAGGCGATAGTCGGCGTGCAGCGGCACGATGGTGTGCTGGCGCAGGGCGGGCATCAGGGTCTCGGCCACCTCCGTGGCCGGGCATTCGCTGATCACCGCCAGGCTCTCGAGTTCGAAGGTGTTGCCGATGCAGGCGGCGAGCTGCAGGACGCGGCCGGTGGCTTCCGGCAGCTTGCGCAGGTTGTCGATCATGAACTCGACGATGTCGCCGCTCAGTCCCGCCCACAGGGCCGCTTCCGTGTCCCAGGTCCAGCCGCCGTCGGGACCGGGACGGATGACGCCTTCGTCATGCAGTGTCTGCAGCAGCTCGCCGGTAAAGAACGGGTTGCCCCGGGCCTTGTCGTGGACCAGATCGCTCAGCGGGCGAACCCGCGCCTCGTCGTCCTGCAGGGTATCCGCCACCATACGGCGTATGGAGTCGCGGTCCAGCGGAGCGACCGGCAGGTCGTGGACCGGGCGCCCCGCGCGCACGGCCTCGAAGGCCTGGTGCAGGGGGTGACCCGGGGGCACCTCGTTGCTGCGATAGGCGCCGATGATCAGGAGGTGGTCGGTATCGCGTGACAGGGCGAGCTGCCTGATCAGGTCCCGGGTCGGACCGTCACTCCACTGCAGGTCGTCGATGAACAGGACCAGCGGGTGCCCGCGGCCGGCAAAAACCCGGACGAAGTCGGCCAGCACGATGCGGTTGCGGTTGCGTGCCTCGTCGGGAGGCAGCTCGGCGACCGGTGGCTGGGGGCCGATGATCAGTTCCAGTTCCGGGACCAGATCCAGCACCAGCTGAGCGTTGGGAGACAGCGCCTCGTTCAGCCGTTGCTTCCAGCGTGCAAGCCGCGCCTCCGGTTCGGCCAGCAGCTGCTGTACCAGGGTGCGGAAGGCGGCGGCCATTGCGGAGTAGGCGCCCTGATGGAACTGGTCGAACTTGCCCCGCGCGAAAAAGCCCCGTTCCCGTACCAGCGGGCGGTCGATCTCGTTGACCAGGGCGGATTTGCCGACGCCGGAGTAGCCATGCACCAGGCACAGTTCGGTGCCGCCCGCCGCGGCCGATTCGAACAGCTCCGCGAGTTCGTCCAGCTCCCGTTCCCGGCCGTACAGCCGCTGCGGCAGGAGGAAGCGGGAAGGCCGGTCATGCCGCGCTGGCTCGAAGTCCTCGAGCCCAGTGCCGGACGCCACGGCCTCGGCGCACTCGGCCAGGTCGCGCGCCAGACCCGCGCCGGTCTGGTAGCGATGCTCGGGATCCTTGGTAAGCAGCCGCAGCAGGATCCGCGCAACCGCGGGCGGGAGATCGGGGGCCAGGTCGCCGGGGTCCGGAGGCGTCTGGCTGATGTGGGCATGAACCCATTCGAGGACGCCCTCGGCGGTGAACGGGCGTTGTCCGGCAAGGGCCTCGAACAGCGTGACGCCCAGGGAATAGAAGTCACTGCGGTAATCCAGTTCGCGGTTCATGCGCCCGGTCTGTTCGGGCGAGAGATAGGGCAGGGGCGCCCGACTGCCGGCCTCCAGCGAACCCTGGCGTTCGCGCCCGAGCTCCGAGGCCAGACCGAACCCGGTGAGCCGCGGCGAATCCTCGTCGGCGGGCAGACGGATATGGTCGGGGGTGACGGCCTTGTGCACCATGCCCCGGGCATGGAGCCCGTCCAGGATCTCCGCGATGCGACCGCCCATGGTCAGCCCCTGCGCGAGCGGCACCCGGCCGTCGGGTGCCCGCGCCAGCCGGTCGCTCAGGGTCTCCGTCACCGGCTCGGTCACCAGCGCCGTGCGTCCGCGGCCACAGGTCTCCACGGCATGGACCTGCAGGACCCCGTCGACGTCCGCCAGTGCGCGCGCGATGCGTCCGTCCCGGCGGATCTCCGCCAGCTGCCGCCGCGACGGGTAATCCGACGCCAGGGTCTCGATGACCCGTTCTTCCCCGGAGCATTCCTCGCGTGCGTGGTAAAGCACGCGTTCGCGGTCGCGGCGCAGGACGGGCCCGACCCGGTATCCGGTCAGCCGCAGGGCTTCGGTGGTCATGCGGCTAACGGGCGTCTTCGGGACGGGTGGCGGGGTCGCTGGCCGTGTGCGGCGCGCTCATTCGCGTGACGATGCGGACCCGAAGATGCGTTCGAACGTCGCCGCATAATCCTCGCGGGCCGTGTCGCGCAGGGGTTCGCCGTGGCCGCAAAGCGCATGCCGGAAGTTCCGTTCGATCAGGCGATCGAAATCCTCGGCACCGGGTTCGGCGTTCTGCAGCCAGAGTGGTCCGATGTTGGCCGGGGTGAAGAATCCCATCTCGCGCATGCGCTCGCGGGAATCGTCGGAGAAGAACGTGTCGGGGGCCGTCCAGTTCTGCAGTGCATCGCACGCCACCAGGATGCCCCCGTCGCGGTGCAGGTGCAGGATGGCTTCGGGGATCCGGGTGGTCCGGAAGGTGAACAGGTCGGCATCGGACACCGGCAGGGCCCCGTCCGGGTCCAGCGGGTGGTCGGCCGCCAGGCCGGTTTCGTGCGTCATCTCCGGCAGGGCCCAGTAACGTGCGCCGTACTGCTGCACGTAGAACGGGTCGTCCCGACCGTGCAATGCCCCCAGGCGGACCACGTCGGTGATCCGCCCGAGCTTCTCCAGTGCCGCCAGTCCCTCGCTGTCCAGACGTACGCTGTTGACCACGATCAGGCGGTCTTCATCGCGGATCACGGTCATGTTGCGGCTGAATTTCCAGTCGGCATCCAGCAGACGGGTTTCCATGGCACCGGTGACGAAAAAGACGCCGTCATGGACTTCTTCGAGCGTGCCGTGAGGCAGGGCTGCGGGGAGTGTGCTCATGCGGGTTCCTTGCAGGCCGGGGCTGTGGTCTCAATGGTAGTCGAAGTGCCCGACATAGCGATATTCGCGGTCGTATTCCCGCAGATAGTTGTACAGGTACTGGCGCTGGGCCGGTCCGAGTCGATCAACGCGCAGATCCTCGAGGGTTTCCGAGCCGTCGCTGGTGTCCATGCGACGCAGGTGAAACAGGGTCATGTCCTGTCCGCCAAAGAAGTCCCTGAGCCAGGCGTGTGTGGCCCGGGCATCACTCATGTCGAACACGGCCCCGTAGAGGGCGGTGAGATGCGGATATTCGGGCAGCGAGCGGGCATCGAAGCGCGGGTGGCTGCCGGGCGGGTGCTCGAACGGCGGGGCGTCTTCGACGGCGAGGGCCGGCTGGGCGCGCAGCCGGGCAATGTGTTCCCGGTCGAGCCCGGCCCGTTCGGCACCGCGGATCAGGATGTTGAGGTAGCGCTGGCTGGGCAGGCAGCGATCATCCAGAAAATCCGGCCGCCCGCGATAGGCATAGGCACTTTCGCTACCCTCCGGGGTCTCCACCTCGACCACGATGCGGTCATACCCGACTCCTTTCGCCTCGACCTTGTCCAGGGCCGGCAGGCTGTCGTCCGGACACTCGTGCAGGATGCCCACCACGCGGTCGCCGGGCGTTGGCGAGGGCTCGATGTTGCCCACGCCCCCCTCGTGGCGGAAGAAATGCCGGACATTGAATCGCAGCTGCCAGCCGTGGAGCACGGCGGCCCGCGAGCGCACCGGCTCCACTCCCTTGGCCCGCAGCGAGATCAGATCCAGGTTGGAGCCAAAGCCGAAATACCGAAACAAGCTCGCTCTCCGTTTGCCGCAGGGTTCAAGTGTTATTCCTCGCCAATGGTGTGGTCAAGGGTGAGTGCTCGCGGCTCTACCTGATCCGGGGTGTGGTATTTTAGGGCGTTAAATTCGGAAAGGTTTGAAGTCTGCATGATCCCTGGGGTGGCCGGCGCGGAGAAGACGGGAGCAGGGTGCCGTGTCCGGGAGGCGCGGGATTCGTGACTGGCGTGATCCTGCGGGGTGCGTTGTTGCTGTTTTCCCTCGTCCCGGCGATGTCGGTGGCCGACGCGAACCTCCACATCGATTCCCTGGCAGAGGAGGCCGTCCCGGAGGACCCGGACGCCGCGGCCCTGGCCGAGCTGGACTGGGAGGCGCAGCCGGGGCGAACGGCCATCGAGCGCGATCACAGCCGCTGGTGGCGGGTGCGGTTCGAGTCGCGGGAGGACAACCGTGAGCCCCGGGTGCTGGCGCTGCGGGAGGTGTTCGATGCGCGTCTGGTGGTGTACCGCCCGCCAGATTACCGACCGGAGACACTGGAACTGTTCGACCCTGACGCCCCGGTAGTCGGTTCCCGGCACCGTCTCGCACTGGAGCTGGAGTCCGCGAGTCCGGATCATCCCGTTTATTTCCGGATCCTCGAGGCCCGTTCACAGCCCATCGGTCTGAGTGCGACATCGGCGTCGTCCTACCTCGAGTCCGATCGTCAACGCGTGCGCTTTACCTCCGCAGTGCTGGCGGCCAGTGTGCTTCTTGGCCTGGTTAGCGCGATCTTCGCCGCGACCCTGCGACGTCTGGCGCACGGGCTTCTGGGCGTGTGGGTGTTCTTTGGCGGGGTGTACTTTGCGGTTCTGAGCGGGGAAGCGCTGGTGCTCTGGCCCGGGCCCGTCGATGGGGGCGTCGCGCTACAGGCGGCCAGCCTGGTTGCGAGTATCGGCACTCTGGCGGCGTTTTCCGCCCTCTACCTGTTTCTCGACATTCGCCGGGCCTTCCCGCGGCTGGCGCGGGTGTTTCGCGGCCTGCTGTGGGTGGTGGCCGGATTCCTGCTGGCGGGGCTGGTGTTCCCGGGTGCATGGCTTGCGGGGTGGATGAACCTCCTGTTGCTGGTGCTCGCGACGATCACGCTGGGGGTGGCCGTTCTGCAGGCACGCGCCGGTGTCGGTCAGGCGTGGTTCTATCTCGTGGGCTGGGGAGGCGTGACCGTGGTGGTGATGGCTCGCGCCGGCCATTTCCTGATGGGCGAAGGGACGCCCGGGTGGCTGGAATACGCCCACCCCGCCACGCATGTGACCAGCGCCCTGGTGCTGGTTCTCGCCGGTGCCCTGGCGGCACGCCATGCCGAGCGCGAAATGCATCAGGCGCGGCGGCGGGCAGTCACCGATGCCCTGACCGGCTTGCCGAACCGGGCGCGGCTGAACGAACGTCTGCAGGAGCTGGCGCAGGGCGCGCAATTGGCAGATCGTCCACTGAGCGTGTTGTTCGTCGATCTGGACCACTTCAAGGCTCTGAACGACACCCATGGCCATGCCTTCGGCGATCGTTGTCTGCAGGAGGCGGCCCGTACCCTGCAGCGCCATTTGCGTCAGCACGATCTGGTCGCGCGTTATGGCGGCGAGGAGTTTGTTGTGGTGCTGGAGGAGAATCTCGGTGACGCCAGTCGAGTTGCCGAGACCCTGCGTGAGGCGGTCAGCAAGGACTGCAGGCGCGTGGACGGGCATGAGATTCATCTCACGGTTTCGATCGGCCTCGCCCATCGGGGGTATGGCGAATCGCTGGAGCATCTTTTAGAGCGGGCGGACGATGCGCTCTATCGGGCAAAGGGAGGTGGCCGCAACCGTGTGGTCCGTGCCCCCGACCCGGTGGATTTCGAGTCGACAGGGAGGGATGTCCACGATGAAACCGTATATTGACACCACCGAGCTGCGGGCAGGCGATATCCTGCTGATGCGGGGCAGAAGCTCGCTTTCGGATCTGATCGCCTGGTTCGGTGATTCGGTCTACAGCCATGCGGCGGTCATGTGTTCCGACACCCATTTCGTCGAGGCGGCCATGCCACGGTCACGCATGGTGGCGCTCGACGAGCGACTGCGTCAGACCGACGCTTATCACTTCATTGAGGTCTTTCGCCCAACCGCCGATGACGGCAACCCGCTGGACGAGGTGCAACGGGAGCGACTGGCCCGGGCGGCAAGCCAGCAGGTCGGCGTGGATTACCCCGTGGACATGCTGGTGCAGCTGGCGGCCGTCGCGGTCGTGCGTGACCGGATTCCGGAAGACGGCTGTCTGCGCTGGCTGCTGCGCGAACTGGTCGATCACCTGATCTGTTTCGACCCGGAGCATATGGTCTGCAGCGAACTGGTCTATCAGGCGATGCGCCAGGCGGAACTGGCGCCCACCATCGTGGTCGCCGCCCGTCTCGACCAGCCCTTCCCCGATGTGGATGTCCGGGAACTGGTTCGCGAATGGCTGGAGGCACGCGGTGCCGGATCAATGGGGCAGGGTCAGGCGGTGATGCCCGAACCCGTCAACGAAGAGGAACTGGTCGGGGCCTATCATCGACTGCGGCAGGAACGCCGTTTCGTCGCGGGGGGCTTCAGTCCGCACCCGGTACCCGATCCGAATCCGGCGACGATCCTGCCTGCGGATCTGTCCACCAGTCCTCAGGTACGGCGCCTCGGTCGGCTGCGCCTCTCGGAGAAGGAATGAACGGCTGAGCACAATGGAATGAAGGCCCGGCGGGGCCGGGCCTTCGGGGGACGGCAGGGTCAGTCCGCGAGGCGTTTGTACTTGACCCGGTGCGGCTGGTCGGCCTCCGGGCCGAGCCGCTTGTGGCGGTCTTCCTCGTACTCCTGGTAGTTGCCTTCGAAGAACACCACGTTGCCATCTTCCTCGAACGCGAGGATGTGCGTGGCGATACGGTCGAGGAACCAGCGATCGTGCGAGATCACGATCGCGGAGCCGGGGAAGTCCAGCAGGGCCTCTTCCAGTGCGCGCAGGGTCTCGACGTCGAGGTCGTTGGTCGGTTCGTCCAGCAACAGGAAGTTGCCGCCGCTTTGCAGCAGCTTGGCGAGGTGCACGCGGTTGCGCTCCCCGCCGGAGAGCTCCTTCATGCGCTTCTGCTGGTCCTGGCCCTTGAAGTTGAAGCGGCCGCAATAGGCGCGTGACGGCATTTCGAAGTTGCCGACCCGGATGACGTCCTGACCGCCGGAGATCTCTTCCCACACGGTCTTTTCGTCCTCCAGCGCATCGCGGTTCTGGTCCACGTAGGCCAGCTGGACGGTCTCGCCGACGTCGATCGTGCCTTCGTCCGGTTCTTCCTGTCCGGAGATCATGCGGAACAGGGTGGTCTTGCCCACGCCGTTCGGGCCGATCACGCCGATCAGCGCACCGCGCGGCACGTTGAACGACAGGCCCTGGTAGAGCACGCGATCGCCGTAGTGCTTGGACAGGTTGTCCACCTCCAGCACCTTGTCGCCCAGACGCGGACCCGGCGGGATGTAGATCTCCTTGGTCTCGGAACGCTTCTGGTAGTCGCTGGAGGCGATCTCCTCGAAGCGCTTCAGGCGGGCCTTGCTCTTGGCGCCGCGGCCCTTGGGATTGGAACGCACCCACTCGAGCTCGGCTTCCATCGCCTTCTGCCGCGCGGCCTCGGCCTTTTCTTCCTGCTTCAGGCGCTTTTCCTTCTGCTCCAGCCACTGCGAGTAGTTGCCCTGGAACGGGATGCCCTGGCCACGGTCGAGCTCGAGGATCCAGCCGGCGACGTTGTCGAGGAAGTAGCGGTCATGGGTGACTGCGACGACGGTGCCCTGGAACTCCTGCAAAAAGCGCTCCAGCCACGCCACGGACTCGGCATCCAGGTGGTTGGTCGGCTCGTCGAGGATCAGCATGTCCGGGCTGGACAGCAGCAGCCGGCACAGCGCCACGCGGCGGCGCTCGCCGCCGGAGAGGTTGTTCACGTCGGCGTCCCACGGCGGCAGGCGCAGGGCGTCGGCCGCGACCTCCAGCTTGCGGTCCAGGTTGTGACCGTCGGCGGCCTCGATCTTCGCTTCCAGTTCGGCCTGCTTCGCGGCCAGGGCGTCGAAGTCGGCATCCGGCTCGGCATAGGCCGCGTACACCTGATCCAGTTCGGTCAGGGCCTCCTTTACCGAGGCAACCCCGTCTTCCACGTTGCCGCGCACGTCCTTTTCCGGATCGAGGTGCGGTTCCTGCGGCAGGTAGCCGATCTCGATGCCCGGCTGCGGCCGCGCCTCGCCGACGATCTCCGTGTCCACGCCGGCCATGATGCGCAGCAGGGTGGACTTGCCGGCCCCGTTATAGCCCAGTACGCCGATCTTGGCGCCGGGGAAGAAGTTCAGGTTGATGTCCTTGAGGATGTACTTCTTCGGCGGGACGATCTTGCCCACGCCGTTCATCGTGTAGATGTACTGCGCCATGATGCTCCTGCGAAGCGTTTGTCGGGGTAATCAGGGCGTGCACTTTACCATTCCGGCCGGCGGGAAGCTTGGTGGTCTGCCTGCGGGCGGGGCGGTGGCTCGACAGCGCGATGACCGGAGCCGAAAATGACCCGATGATCACGTGGTGGCAGGGCCTGTTGCTGGTGGGGGCGGGGGGTGCACTGGGCGGGCTGGCGCGCTTCTGGCTCGTGCAGTGGATCGACAACCGTACCGGCGGCGGTCGGTTCCCCTGGGGGACGCTGGCGGTGAACGTCTCCGGTGCGCTGCTGATCGGCCTGGCGCTGGGCCGGGTGTCCGGGCCGGCGCTGACCTCCTGGCTCTGGTTGTTGCTGGTGGTGGGCGTGCTCGGCAGCTTCACCACGGTATCGTCGTTCAGCCTGCAGGTGGTGGGCGTGGCGGAGCGTGACGGCCTGCGCCCGGCGGTGCTCTACATCCTGCTGACGCTGGCCGGCGGGCTGACGCTGGTTTCCCTGGGCTACGGTCTGGCTCGTGCGGCGGGCGGGGCGGCATGACGGGGTATGACGTCCGGCTGTCCGCGTTCGTCGCGCTGGGGGCCGCGCTGGGCAGCATGGCGCGGTACGGCCTGTCGTGGACCGGGCTGCACCTGGTGGGCACCGGGTTTCCCTGGGATACGCTCGCGGTCAACATCGCCGGGTCCTGGCTGATCGGGCTGTATGCGGTGATCAGTGCGCCGGAGGGCTGTCACCCGGCCGATCCGGTGACCCGGCAGTTCGTGCTGGCCGGGTTCTGCGGCGGGTTCACCACGTTCTCGGTGTTCAGTCTGGAAAGCCTGTGGCTGATGCAGTCGGGCGATCCGTGGCGTGCCGCGCTTTACGTGGCCGTGTCGCTGGTGCTGTGGATCGCGGGGGTCTGGCTGGGCAGCCGCATGGGGCGGCACTGGAACGCGGCCGCGGAACGGCGGGAACGCTGAGCCCCGGTGGGTGAGGCCCGTTCGGCGGGCAACCCCGTTCCGGGGCTCGCGGCGTGGCCCGGTCAACGGGCAGGCGGGAGGGGCGGGGGCTCGACGCCGGTACGGGTCGGCCCTCCGTGTTCGATCCAGCCGTGGAGCATGCGCGGGGTGGTGGTGCCGGCCGCGCAGCGCCCGGCATGGTCGATCGCGATGGCCCCGCCGTAGCCGCCGATCCGTTCGTGCAGGTGCTGCAGGCTTGTGCTCAGGGCCTCGCGGGCGTCCAGACCGAGGTGGCGGATGCGGTCGGCCAGGTCCCTGGCGAAGACGCTGCGCAGGAAATCCTCGCCGTGCCCGGTGGCGGAGATGGCGGCGGTGGCATCGTCCGCGTACAAGCCCGCGCCGGGGATGGGCGAGTCGCCGACCCGGCCCGAGCGCTGGCCGGTCATCCCGCCGGTGGAGGTGGCCGCGGCCAGATGGCCGTGGCGATCGCGCGCGACCGCGCCGATGGTTCCGGGCGCGGGCTCGTCATGATCCAGCGTGACCTGGCCCTGGCGCAGGGCACGCTCCAGCTGTTCCCGCCGCTGCGGGGTGATCAGGGACTCCTCGTCCACCTGCGGCATCCCGATCTCGCGGGCGAAGGCGGCGGCGCCGTCCGCGACCAGCAGCACGTGTTCCCCGTCTTCAAGGATCGCCCGCGCCAGGCGGACCGGGTTGGCGATGCCCCGGACCGCCGCGACGGCCCCCGCAGCGAGAGCCGCGCCATCCATGATTGCGGCGTCCAGTTCCACCGTGGCGTCGCGGGTCAGGGCGGCGCCGGTGCCGGCGTTGAACAGGGGGTCGTCCTCGAGCCGCGCCGCGCAGTACTCCACGGTATCCAGGGCGCGTTCTCCCCGCGCCAGGCGCTCGCGGCCGGCCTCCAGGATCGCGTGCAGCGCGGCGTGATACGCCTCGGCGGCCGCCGCGTCCTGCACTTCGCGCAGCGCCCCCGCGCCGCCGTGGATCATCAGTGAGTAGGCCCCGGATGTCATTGTTCCTCCTCGATCTGGCCGCGAATCAGCAGGATGTCGCTGTGCTGGCCGGGCATGAAGCGGCTCCGGGCCACCGCGATCTCGCCGTAGCGGTTGACCGCCAGACGTCGTTTCAGCTGCCCCTGCAGCCCGCCGCTGTAGGGCGTGTCCAGCGTGCCGGGGACCGGTTCGACGGGACCGAAGGCCGCGGATTCCCGTGGCGCGTGGGTGAATGCCAGGCCCCGGGGGCGATCCGTCGGATGGGGGTAGCGCTGCCACACCAGATACAGGCGGTGGTCGTCCTGCGCCAGTGTGGGAAAGCTGCCGGGCCAGTCGTCGGCGTCCAGGCGGGACGGTGGCGCGAACTCCAGCGTGTCGGCCTCCGCCCGGCTGACATGCAGCCGGCGATGGTGGGGCTGGCGATAATCCTCCAGGTCGTTGGCCGGGATCGCCCCGAAGGCCAGGTGAACCACGCCGTCCGTGTCCACTACCAGCGACGGCGCGTCGGCATGGCCGGGGTGTTCCAGCGCGGTGGCCGGTGCGGAAAAGCCTTCGTCCGCATCGTCCGAGAAGGCGATGCGGATGTCCGCCTGCGGGCGGTCGCCCTTTGCCCAGGCCAGCAGCATGCGACCGGACGGCGCCTGCGCGAGCGCCGGGGCGCGTGCCGGCGCGTCGCCATCCGGGTTCACGGTGACCGGATCGGTGAACGCGTCGCCCGCGTCCGTGGAGCGGGCGACGCGCAGCGGCCCACGGTACTCGGTCCAGGCGGCGATCACCTCGTCGTCGGCCCCGAGCAGCAGGTCCAGGCTGCCGTTGTCCCAGCGGTGCGCGGTGATGCGGCCCTTGCCGGCCCCGTCACGCGAGCGGGAAAGATTCCTGTGGTCCTCGAAGCTGCGACCGCCATCGTGCGATCGGGCGTACAGGATCTCGCCGCCGTGGTCGCCTCCTGTGAACAGGATCTCCTGCCACAGCAGATGCACGGTAAAGCCGTCGGGGTCCTCCGGATCCGGCTCGATCGCGACCCGCGGCAGCCAGGAGAAGGTGTCCGGCTCCCCGCCGATGCGCGTGGGACGGTCGAAGATCGCATGGCCCTCGCGGTCATAACGCTGCAGGAACAGGGCCTGTTCCGCCTGGTCGGTCCAGACGACCACCACCTCGCCGTGGTCGTTGATGGCCACCGAGGCGTCATCGACATAACGGAAGTCCGAATCGTTCATGCGCCAGGGGCCACGCCAGGCCTCGCCGCGCGCGACCTCGACCGGTTCCTCCCAGACTACCGTCGCCGCGTTATCGTCTGCCGGTGCGGGCAGCCCCCACAGGGCCAGGGCCAGTACGCAAAGCGTTCCCGGGGTCTGTCGGTATCGGGCCTGCAGCATGTGACCTCCGGTGACCGTTGTTCCGGATCGACTCCCGTAAGACCACGTACGGCCGGGCCAGGATCCGTACCGATGGCCCGGTGGGCTGCCGGGGACAGCGGATACCCGTAACATCGCGGTCGGGTACGTGCCGGGAGCCGCGGATGGATTTCGAAGAGTATCGGCGAATGGATGCGATGGCCATGGCGGCGGCCGTCGCCGACGGGCAGACTACGGCGCGGGAGCTGCTGGAGTGCGCCCTGGCGCGCACGGATGCCGTGAACCCGGAACTCAATGCGGTGGTGGCCCGCCGCGATGCCAGGGCTCGCGAGGAGGCGGAGGCCGATCCGCCGGCCGGGCCGTTCGCCGGCGTTCCGTTCCTGGTGAAGGACCTGTTTCAGGAGCTGGCCGGCGAGGGCAGCGACCGGGGCTGTCGTGCGCTGCGGGATGCCGGCGCGAGTGCGGAGGTCGAAGCCGGGATCACCCGCCGCTGGCGGGCGGCGGGGCTGGTGGTGTTCGGCCGGACGAACACCCCGGAGTTCGGCGCCCGGTCGGTGACCGAGCCCGTGGTCCACGGCCCGGCCCGCAACCCTTGGGATCCGGCGCTGTCGCCGGGCGGCTCCAGCGGGGGCGCGGCCGCGGCCGTGGCGGCCGGCATCGTCCCCGTGGCCGGGGCCAACGATGGCGGCGGTTCGATCCGCATCCCCGCCTCGCATTGCGGTCTGTTCGGGTTCAAGCCGGGGCGGGGGCGTACGCCGGCGGGTCCGGCGTTTTCCGAATGGATGCACGGTGCCGCGGTGCATCATGTGATCTCCCGCAGCGTGCGCGACAGCGCGGCACTGCTGGATGCCGCGCTCGGGTCCGAACGCTCCGCGCCGGCGGTGGCGGCCGCACCCGGTTCCTTGCGGATCGGGTATGCGACCCGTTCGCCGATCGGGACGGAGGTGCATCCCGAATGCCGTGCGGCCGTGGAGGGGACGGCCCGCCTGCTGGAGGGGCTGGGTCACCATGTCGAGGAGGCGGAACCGGCGATTGACGGTCAGCAGCTGGCGCGCGACTGGCTGACCCTGTGGTTCGGCCAGGTGGCCGCGATGGTGGAGCGGGCGCGCCGGCGTACCGGCGCGGGTGCCGCGGGTTTCGAGCTCGAGACCCGGGTGATGGCGGCGCTGGGGCAGTCGCTGTCCGCGGCGGATTACGTTGCCGCGCATGAGCGCTGGAACCGTTACCGCCACGCGATGCACGACTTCCACCGGCAATACGACCTGTACCTGACGCCCACGGTCGCACGGCCGCCGCCCCGCATCGGGGAGACCGCACTGCCCGGGTGGCAGCGAACGGTCCTGGAGCTCGTGCTGCGGTCGAGGACGCTCCCGCTGCTGCGGGCCTCCGGGCTGATCGAGCGCCTGGTCCGTGACGAGCTGGGACGGGTCCCGTTCACCCAGCTGGCCAATCTGACCGGCGCCCCGGCGATGTCGGTGCCCCTGCACTGGACCCCGCACAACCTGCCCGTGGGCGTACAGTTCGTCGCACCGGTGACCGGCGAGGCCCGTCTGTTCAGTCTTGCCGGTCAGCTCGAGACCGCGTCTCCCTGGTTCGACCGCGTGCCGGCCTTGCCCTGACCGTGCGGGTCGAACCCGCGGCGGCGCAGGATGGTTTTCTCGATCTCGACCAGCACGAACAGGATTACGCCGAAGGCGAGGATGCGCAGCCATTCCTCGAGGCCGATGGCGGCGGTGCCGAACAGGAACTGCAGCGGCGGGGCGTAGGTGAACAGGCCCTGCAGCAGGATCAGCACGGCCACCGCGATCAGCACCGCGCGGCTGCCCAGCAGCCCGGCGCGGTTGAACACCGGCTCGAGGATGTAGCGGCTGTTGAACAGGAAGAACAGCTGCCCCATGACCAGGGTGTTGATCGCCACCGTGCGGGCGAAGTCGTCGGGGACACCCTGGTGCTCCAGCCACAGGAAGTGGCCGAAGGTACCGGCGACCAGCAGCACGGAGACGAAGGCCACCCGCCACAGCAGGAATCCGGACAGCAGAGGCGTACCCGGCGGTCGAGGCCGGCGCTGCATGACCCCCGGCTCGGTGGGCTCGAAGGCCAGCGCGAGGGCGAGGGTCACCGCGGTGACCATGTTGACCCAGAGCACCTGCACCGGGGTCAGGGGCAGGGTCAGTCCGAGCAGGATGGCGGCGACGATGGTGAAGGCCTGGCCGCCGTTGGTGGGCAGCAGGAACAGGATGGCCTTCTTCAGGTTGTCGTAGACCGTGCGGCCTTCCTCCACCGCGTTGGCGATGGAGGCGAAGTTGTCGTCCGCCAGCACCATCTCGGAGGCCTCGCGCGAGGCCTCGGTGCCCTTGATGCCCATGGCCACGCCGACATCGGCGCGCTTGAGCGCCGGGGCGTCATTCACGCCGTCGCCGGTCATCGCGACCACCTGGCCGTTGGCCTGGATGGCGGTGACCAGGCGCAGCTTGTGTTCCGGTGTGGCGCGCGAGAACACGTCCACGTCGCGCACCTGTCGGCGCAGTTCCTCGTCGGAGGCGGCCTCGATCTGTTGCCCGTCCATCGCGCCGCCACGGGCGCGGATGCCCAGCTCGGCGGCGATGGCCTTCGCCGTCACCGCGTGGTCGCCGGTGATCATCTTGACCCGGATGCCGGCGTCGCGGCACTTGCGCACCGCCTCGATCGCCTCGTCGCGGGGCGGATCGATGATGCCGAAGATCCCCACCAGGATCAGTCGCTGGTCTTCCAGATCCGAGTCCTGCAGTGCGGTCTGGCTGGCGTCAGTGGAACGGATCGCCACCGCCAGCAGGCGCTGCCCGCCGCGCGCGATGGCGTCGATCCGTTCGCGCCAGGCACGTTCGTCCAGCGGGCGTTCACCCTCCGGCCCCAGCTCCTTGCCGCACATGGTCAACAGCTTTTCCGGGGCCCCCTTGACGAAGATGCAGCCGTTGCCGTGATGGTCATGGTGCAGGCTGGCCATGTATTTGTAGGCGGAGTCGAAGGGGATGACGTCGGCACGCGGGTGTTCGGCGCGATGCGACGCCGGGTCCAGTCCGGCCTTGGCCGCCAGGGTCACCAGCGCGCCTTCGGTGGGCGCCCCCTCCATGAACCACTGGCCGTCGCGATGATGGAGTTCGGCATCGTTGCACAAAAGCCCCGCATGGATCGCCCGCGACAGCACCGCATCCTCCTGCGGGTCGATCTCGGCTTCGTCGCGCGAGAAACCGCCGTCCGGGGCATAGCCGGTGCCGGAGACCGAGGTCACGCTGGTGGTGGTCACGATGGTGCGCACCGTCATCTCGTTGCGCGTGAGGGTCCCGGTCTTGTCCGAGCAGATGGTGGTGACCGATCCCAGGGTCTCCACCGCGGGCAGGCGGCGGATGATGGCGTTGCGCATGGCCATGCGCTGCACGCCGATCGCCAGGGTGATGGTCATGATCGCCGGCAGGCCCTCGGGGATCGCGGCCACCGCCAGGCTGACCGCCGCGAGGAAGGTCTCCACCAGGGCGTAGTCCCGCACCCAGTAGCCGAAGGCGAAGGTCAGCGCCGCGAGGCCCACGATGCCGACCGACAGCCACCGCCCGAACTGCGCGATCTGGGCCAGCAGCGGGGTCGTCAGCTTTTCGACCTCGCCCAGCATGGTGGTGATGTGGCCGATCTCGGTGCGTTCGCCGGTGGCCACCACCACGCCACGGCCCTGCCCGTAGGCGACCATGGTTCCGGAGAAGGCCATGTTGCGGCGATCCCCGAGGTCCGACTTTTCCGGGCCGGGCTCGGTCTCCTTGTCCACCGGCAGGGACTCGCCGGTCAGCACGGCTTCGTCGACACGCAGGTTGTGCACGGAGAACAGGCGGAGGTCCGCCGGCACGCGGTCACCCGCGTTCAGCAGCACGATATCGCCCGGGACCAGCTCCTCGGCGGGGATGGTGCGCCGCTGGCCGTCGCGCAGTACCACCGCCTGAGGCGAGAGCATGTCGCGGATGGCATCCAGCGCCTTTTCCGCCTTGCCCTCCTGCACGAAGCCAATGATGGCGTTGATCAGGACCACCCCGAGGATCACCCAGGTGTCCAGCCAGTGATCCAGCAGCGCGGTACCCACCGCCGCCGCGATCAGGATATAGATCAGGACGTTGTGGAACTGGAGCAGGAAGCGCTTGAGCGGTCCGGCCTGCTCCGCTTCGGGCAGACGATTGGGGCCGTGTTGCTGCAGCCGCTCACCGGCCTGATCCTGCGACAGCCCGTGGTCCGTGTGGCTCTTCAGCTCATCCGCGACTTCCCGCGCTTCGCGGGCATGCCAGTTCGAGGGCGACTGCTCCGGCTGGTCTTCCAATGCACTTCCCCTGTATGGCCCGTATCTGACCCGGCTCTCATCCTGCCGCGACGCGGGCGGGATGTCACCCGTGCCGGGCCGGCCGGGTCAGCGGAAGTGACGCACCAGTTCAAGCCCGAAGTAACCCCCGGAATCGCCACCGTCGCGGATCTGCTTGTGTCCGGTCTTCACGACCATGTCGAGGCCGGGGCGGACCTCGCGCATCTGCAGGGCCAGTCCGCGATGGACGGCGTCGTAGTCGCGGTCCCCGTGGAACAGCACCTCCGGCCCGAGGTAGTAGCGGCTGTCGCCCAGCCGTCGCATCGCCCGGCCGCGGGTCCAGTAGGCACGGTCGGCCGGGGTGATGCTGACCCCGCCGGTGACGATCCAGCGCTCGTCGATGATGCGCCCGGCATCCATGTCCAGGACCGCGCGCAGCCGTCCGCCGACCACGTCGCTGTCTTCGGGCTCGGGATCCAGTCGGGTGTGGTACCAGGCCGCCCCGACATAGGTGCTGAGCCAGCCATCCTGTACCGGGAACTGGTAGCCCAGCGCGGCCGAGGCCCCGGTGGCCCGGCCTTTCACGGTGGTGTCGTTGTCGGGGTATTCGTACTGCGAATAGTCCACGCGATAGCGCTGCGCCCAGCCGTTGCCGAGCTCGCCGTCGTTGGGAATGATCGCCGCGGTATACGCATAGCCGCCGTCGAACAGGCCCTCCACGCCGGCCAGACCCAGCCAGTCGGCCCGTACGGGCAGGGCGAGCATGGCCAGCGGGAGGACCAGGGCAGCGGCCCCGGTCAGGCCGAGACGGCGCTGGTTTCGGCGGGTTGCGGGCATGGAGTGGCTTCCTTTTCGGTCTGGAGCTGATAGAGGTGAACCGGGCCGTCGGCGGTGGCCAGCAGGCGCGAAGGCCCGATGGTGGCCCGCAGTATGCCGGCTCCGGTCTGGTACGGGCGCGTATGGATCTCGATGGCACCGCCCGCGATCAGGGGGCGGTTGACCAGCAGGTACGGGTCGGCCCCCGGCGCGGGGTTCACGGTGACCACGCCGTAGAAGGCCTCCGTGTCGTACTGCACCGGGAACCGACAGGTACAGGCCGTCCAGTAATGCACCGCGGCCAGGTGGCGGGCGAACTCGGCCACCGGCGTTCGTGTTGCGTCGCGGCGCTCGGCCAGGCGCATCAGCGGGGTGCGGGCCTGCTCGCTGTAGCCCTGTACGTGCCACTGCAGGTCGTTGCCATGCAGGAAGGCTTCCAGGCGCTGGTGTGCCGTCTCGTCCGGTGCCTCGAAATGCAAGCCGTGGACCCGGCTGTAGTGTTCGCCGTCGGGGGCGGTCTCGGTGCGAGAGAACCGTACCCGTGCGGTCAGCGCCAGCGGGCCGCCCGGCAGGTGCAGGTTGACCTCGAGCGGGGTGTCCTCGTCGGTGCCGGGGGGCAGTGCCCCGTAGGCGCGGCAGCCGCCGGGTGACAGGTCGTCCACGGTCAGCAGACGCGGGGCCCGGTCCGGGGCGGAGACCGACATCGCCACCGGGATCGGAAAGCGGTAGTCGGCACGACGGAAACGCTCGTTGCGCGCGGTGTAGCGGAACAATGCCACGGCGATCAGGATCAGCACGCCGGCCCACAGCACGTTGGCGATCAGGGCGTCACCCGGCAGGTGCCCGTACGCCAGGTACAGCGCGATGCCGGTCGGGATCGCGAGCGCGTTGAAGGCCAGGATGAACCATTGTGCCCGCAGCGGCTGCGGGCGATCGTTCCCCGTATGCCGGCTCTTGGGCGTCACGCGGAAGGCAAGGTGCCGGCGGAACAGCCCGAGTGTCGCGCGGGCGAAGATCGCGAAGCGGGCGAAGTTGTACTGCTCGATGATGGTCGTGCGACCGTACCCGCGGGTCAGTTCCTCGAAGGCCCAGAAACTCAGCAGCATGTACGGGATGAACACCATCAGGAACTGCGTCACGGTCACGCTGATCGGCAGCACGCCGGTGACCAGAACGATCGCCGGGATGGTGTAGAAGATCAGGCGCTGCCAGCCGTCAAAATAGGTGAGCATGCTGGCGAAGTAGTTCATGCGCTGCGGCCAGGTCAGGCCCGGGTTGGTCAGCACCCGCTCCTGACGCCACACCTGCATGGCGCCCTGGCCCCAGCGCAGGCGCTGTTTGAGGAAGCCTTCCGGGTCGATGGCCGCGATGCCGAAGGCCAGCGGCTCCGCGTGATAGATCGAGCGGTAGCCCCGTTCGTGCAGCCGGATCGAGGTGTGCAGGTCCTCGGTGACCGTGCCGGTGGCAAAGCCGCCGATCTCGTCCAGGCAGCGACGGCGGGCGATGGCGCAGCTGCCACAGAAAAACGCTGCATTCCAGTAGTCCTTCCCGCGCAGGATGACGCGGAAAAACAGGGACTGCTCCGTCCACAGCTGCTTGCGGTCGGGGTCCAGGCGATGCTGGTACGAATCCAGATTGTAGAAGTCCTGCGGGGTCTGGACGAAGGCCACGTCCTCGTCGGTGAAGTACCCCAGGGTGTTGGTGAGGAAGTGACGGTGCGGTGCATGGTCGGCGTCGAAGATCGCGACGAAGTCGCCCTGCGCGTGGGCCAGGGCATTGTTCAGGTTGCCGGCCTTGGCATCTTCGCGGCTTTCGCGAGCGAGATAGCGACAGCCCAGGCGCTCCGCCAGGGTCTTCATCTCCGGTCGGTTGCCGTCGTCCAGCAGCCAGGTCTCGTGCGGGTAATCCATGTGCACGCAGGCCAGCAGGGTGCGCCGGACAACGGCCTCGGGCTCGTTGTAGGTCGGGACGAACACGTCCACCTTGAGCCCTTCCGGCGCGGGGGGTGGCGTTCGCACGGTCAGACGCCAGTTCATGATCACGTGCATGACCATGGTCAGCACACCGTAGATCTCGGCGCCGTAGACCAGCCAGGAGAAGGTCAGGGCTTCGGGGTTGAGCGTGGTGAAACGCCAGATCAGGTAGAAGGCGGCAACCGCCAGGTAGAAAAGAATCAGACCCCGCTGCGGGAAAGTCAGCGGTTCGAATTCGCGGGAACGCGGCATGACGTGCCTCAATGCTGTCGGAAGCGCGCGACTGTTGCCCGCGAACGCCCACCCTGGTTGTCCGCCCAACCGCGGTGGATGTCCAACAGCCCTGCATCCGCCCGCCGAGGTTACTGCAAATCCCCGCAGGGAACTCTGGATTCAAGTATCCGCGCTTTACCCCCGGGGTCAATACTTCGTGGCCAACATTGCACGGAATATTTGCATGGTTCACGCGGTCTTCCTGCAAAGGCCCTGCGCCCCGTGTTTCCCGACCATCCCGTTCGACCCATGGAGGCCGTACGCATGCGCAAGAATGTACCTTCGACCCTGACCGCACTGGCCGTTGCCATCGGTCTTTCCCTCCCGGCTGCCGCCGCCGAACGCGTGACCCTGGAACACGACGGCCTGAACCTGGTGGGGCATCTCGCCGAGGGCAGCGGCGCCGCGCCGGAGGACGGCGTGGTGCTGATGCTGCACGGCACCCTGGCCCACGGGCGCATGGAGGTGATGACCGCGGTGCAGGACCTGCTGGCCGAACAGCACGGACTCAACACCCTGTCGATCAATCTCAGCTTCGGCATCGACGAGCGCGAGGGGATGTTCGAATGTGACGCCCCGGTGACCCATGGTCCCGAGGCACACATGGACGAACTGGGGGCGTGGCAGGACTGGCTGGCCGGCCAGGGCTACGGACCGGTCACCCTGATGGGGCACTCCCGCGGCGGCAATCAGATCGCGCGTTATCTGACCGAGCGGGAACCGGAAAACATCGCCGGCCTGACCCTGCTGGCGCCGGCTACTTTCGACGCCGATGAAACCGCGGAGCAGTTCCTCGAGCAGACCGGCACCTCGCTGGACGAGGCCCTGGAAGCCGCGCGCGAAAAGGCCGGAGCGAACGGGGGCATGCTGGAGGATCACCGCTTCCTGCAGTGCGAGGCGCTGGAGGTCGCACCGCGGGCGTTCATCGGCTACTACGAGCCCGGCCCGCAGCACGACACGCCGAGCGTGATCGACGGCATCGCGATCGAGACCCAGGTGATCATCGGCGAGGAAGACGACGTGGTGCCGGATCTGCCCGAACGCATGGCGGCGCTGGAGGATGATGGTCAAATCCGCGTGGATACCGTGCCCGGGGCCGGGCACTTCTTCCGCGACTTCTTCGCCGACGACGCGGCGGACTTGATCGGGGAATTCGTCCGCCGCTGATGCGTTCGCCATCCCGGGTGGTTCGGGTCAGGGCGTGAACGCCATGGCCGCGTACAGGCCCAGTAACGACAGGCCGAACAGAAACACCAGACGTCCCCAGCGGGTCATGCGTCGTTCGGCCCATTCCAGCTCGTGCCGGGTGATCCTTTGCGCCCGGCGCAACCGGGCCCGCAGGCGCGGGTGCAGGCGGATCTCGCGCAGGGGACTGACCCGGGCATGCAGGCCCTGCGCTGCATGGATCAGCGCATTCGCCAGGATCGCCACGTCCCCTTCCGGGACGTGACGGGCCATCCATTCGCGCAGAACCACGATCCCCAGTGCGCTCAGGACCAGCCCCGCCAGGATGGGCCACAACAGGGAAACAGCCGCGAGCCCGGGGAGCGGTACCGCGGGCGAGGCCAGGGCCGTCAGTGCGGCCACTGCGGGCAGGATCAGGGACATCGCCGCAAGCAGCGCCCAGGGCAGCCAGCGCCCCGTTGGCAGCGGGCGTGTCGTCAGCGCCAGATCCTGGCGCAGGCGCCACAGGAAACGCAGCACCAGCAGGGTAGTCCCGATGGCCGCCAGGGTCAGCAGGGTGTAGACCAGCCCCGTGCCGTTTGCGGCCAGCGGCGCTTTCAGCAGGTCCTTGGCCAGTGCCCCGCTGGTGAACGGCAGCCCGGCCAGGGAGAAGCCCGGCAGGGCGATCAGGCCGAGCACCGCGTAGCGGTACCGCCTCGAGCGGGGGAGCTGTCCGGCGACATCCACCGCGAGGAACAGCGAACCCTTGGCCAGGCCGTGGTGCAGGGCGTACATCGCCACCGCGAACAGCAGCGGTTCGCGCACCGCCGGAAGTAGCAGCGCGAGCCCGACCCCGGTGGTCATCAGGCCCATCTGGCTGATGGAGGAGTAGGCCAGGATGGTCTTGGGGCGCGCCTGGAAGACCCCTGCCAGTGCCCCCAGAAAGGCCGCCGCCAGCCCCAGCCCGATCAGCACCTCGCCGAGCACCGCGTGGCCGGCGGCGTCCAGCGGTAGCAGGCGCAGCCAGCCCAGCAGCCCGGCCTTGATCATGGCGCCCGACAGCACCGCGCTGGCGGGGATCGGTGCGGCCGGGTGGGCCAGCGGCAGCCAGAAGTGCACCCCGAGCATGCCGGCCTTGATGCCCAGGCCCAGCACCAGCAGCACCATCGCCGCGCCCTCGGGTCGTGCCGCGGCGATGGCCGCCAGTGCGGTCTCGCCATCCGCCTGATGGATGGCCAGCATCAGACCGGCGAACAGCGCGATCTCGCCCAGCACCGACAGGACCAGATACAGCCGTGCGGCCATCCACGCCTCGGTGCTGCGCTTGTGCACCACCAGACCCCAGGCCGACAGGCTCATCAGCGAGAAGAACAGGTAGAACGACGCGGCGTCCTGCGCGAGGATCAGGCCCAGGTTGCCCGCCATCGACAGCAGGAAGAACACGAAGAAGCGCTGCCGCGCGGGATCCTCGCCGCGTTCGTGCAGCGCGTGCAGTCCGGCCGCCAGCCACAGCCCGGCAGTCAGCGCGAGGAAAACCCGGCCGATCGGGTCCAGCCCGAGCTCCACCCCGGTCAGCAGCCACGGTAGCGAGGCCTGCTTGCCCTCCGGGCCCAGCGCGGCCAGCAGCAGGGCGGGCAGCGCGGCCCAGGGCACCCAACGCAGCGGCGCACGTCCCGGCCGCAGCGACAGCGCCGCGGCCAGCAGCAGCGGGAGCAGCGGCACCCCGAGCTGGATGAATGCACTCAGGTTCATGGGGTGGCCTCCCCGCCGATATCCGCATCCATCCCCGGGACAGACACGTAGCCGCGTTCCACGATCAGTTCTACCCAGCCCAGCGGGCTCAGCTCCAGTCCGGCCAGCAGACCCGGCAGCAGCGCCAGCACCGCCACGAACAGGGTCGGGAACAGCAGCATCCAGTGGGCCTCGAAGCGGGTCTTGTGCGCCGGCGGTCGGGTCACCTCCGGTTCGGCCATCCAGCCGGCGATGATGGGCGGCAGGAAGTAGGCCGCGTTGAGCAGGCTGCTCAACGCCAGCACGCCCAGGATCCACGCCGCATCGCCCTCCAGCGCGCCCAGCCCCAGATACCACTTGGAGATGAACCCGGCCAGCGGCGGCAGCCCGATCATGCCCAGACCGCCGACCGTGAACGCGGCCATGGTCAGCGGCATGCGCCGGCCGACCCCGCGCATCTCGCGGATCTCGTGGATGCCCAGGGTCTCGGCGAAGTTGCCGGCACAGAAGAACAGCGTGATCTTGGTCAGGCCCTGATGCACCAGATGTACCAGTCCGCCGATTACGCCCAGCGGTCCGGCCAGCGCCACGCCCAGCGCGATGTAGGAAACCTGGCTGACGGTGGAGAACGCCAGGCGCTGCTTGATGTCGTGGGCGCGCAGGGCCTGGATGGAACCGTAGAGGATGGTCAGCGCGGCCAGCACCAGCAGCACGTCGGTCAGGTGCAGGGTTGCGGCCAGTTCCAGGCCGAACACGTCGTTCAGGGTGCGCACGATGCCGAACGCCCCCGCCTTGACCACCGCCACCGCGTGCAGCAGCGCGCTGACCGGGGCCGGCGCCACCATCGCCCGCGGCAGCCAGGAATGCAGCGGGATCAGCGCCGCCTTCACCGCGAAGCCGGCGATCAGCGCCAGTCCGATGATCTGCAGGAGGCCATGCGTGTCCGGCGACAGATGCCGGAGGTAGCCCCCGGCCGCGAACGGCTGTGAACCGGCCAGCAGCCCCAGCGCGATCACCGCGACCAGCAGCACCAGCCCGCTGGTGACGGTGTAGGCGAGGTACAGCCGCCCCGCGCGCAGCGCCTCCGGGGTGCCGCGGTGGACCACCAGCGGCCAGGTGGCCAGGGTCAGGATCTCGTAGAAGATCACGAAGGTGATCAGGTTGCCGGACAGGGCGATGCCGACCGTCGCGCCCACGCACAGCGAGAAGAAGCCGAAGAAGCGGCTGCGCCGGGGCGATCCCTCCAGATAGCCGATCGCATACAGGGTGGTCACGAACCACAGGATCGAGGACAGGGTCGCGAACAGCAGTGACAGGGCGTCGGCCGCGAGTACGAAGTCCACGCCCGGCAG
This sequence comes from Thioalkalivibrio sp. ALE11, assembly GCF_000381205.1. Lineage (NCBI taxonomy): Bacteria > Pseudomonadati > Pseudomonadota > Gammaproteobacteria > Chromatiales > Ectothiorhodospiraceae > Thioalkalivibrio > Thioalkalivibrio sp. ALE11. The sequence continues at coordinate 170,336 of NZ_KB906167.1, forward strand.
CAATGTCAGCCCGAACTCGAAGGTCTCGCCCTGCTGCACCCCGAGGAGCAGCACCCCGACCAGTACGAGCTTGATCCCCGCCGCGGTCAGATTCAGCAGGGTGCGCAGCCCGTGGCGTTCTTCCGGCAGGAAGAAGATCACCAGTCCCGGTACCAGCGAGCTGGCCAGGATCGCGAGCAGGAGCAGGCCGCCGTCGGCGTTCATGACACCCCCGCCGTGTGGCCGAGCAGATGCATTAGCGGTGCCCCGGCCAGACCCATGGCCGCCGCACCCACGGCCAGTGCCAGCGGCATCCATTCCATGCCGGCGGAGACCGGGACGCCGGGATCACGCTCACCGAGGGCGAAAGCCGGTGCCACCATGCGCAGGATGTACGCAGTGGCCAGCAGGGAGCCCAGCGCGACCATCACCACCCACAGCGCGGTCCAGATCTGCATGATGGCGGTGGTCTCCGCCGCGCCGTGCAGCCCCGCTTCCAGCAGCAGATACTTGGCCAGAAAGCCGCCGGTCAGCGGCAGCCCCATCAGCGAGATGCCGCCCAGGCCCAGGGCGAACACCGTGCGCCCGCGCGCCCGCAGCACCGGTCCCAGGGCATTCATCCGGTCGTGTCCCGCAGCCTTCTGGAGCGTTCCGGCGCCCATCAGCACCGCGGCCTTGGCCAGACCGTGGGCGAAGGCGAAGAACACCACCACCGGCCAGGCCGCCGGCTGCAGGATCAGGATGGGGAAGGCCAGCGCGATGTAGCCCATCTGCGCCACCGTGGAGTAGGCCGCCACGATCTTGAGTCGGGGTGCGCGCAGTGCCTGCAGCGAGCCCCAGAGTAGAGCCGTGCTGCCCAGCAGTCCCAGCAGCACGGCCAGCGCCGGGGTGCCCAGCGGCGCGAAGATCAGCAGCCACAGCCGCAGGATCAGGTAGAACATCGCCGCCACCACCATGCCCGACAGCATGCCGCTGACCGGCGCGGGCGCGCTGGCATGCGCGGTGGCCAGCCACACGTGCAGCGGGAACACCGCGGCCTTCATCAGGAGTCCGCCCAGCATCAGCGCGGCGGCCATGCGCTCGGTGGGGCCGTCTCCGGCCAGCTCGCCCAGCAGCGTCAGGTCCAGCACGCCGAACTCGCCGTACAGCAGTGCGGCCCCCAGCAGGAACGACAGCGAGCCGAGCAGGTTGATCAGCAGGTAGCGCATCGCCCCGGTGACCGCGTCGGTATCGCCGGTGAGGGCCACCAGTGCCACCGCGGACAGGCTGGCGATCTCCAGGGTGATGTACAGGTTGAAGGCATCACCCGACAGCACCAGCAGGTTGAGCCCGCCCCACAGCCACAGCCACAGCGGCCAGAACTGGCGCTCTCCCGCGGTCGAGCGGATGTAGCCGCGGGCGTACAGGCTGCCGGCGAGGGCCACCAGCGCGTTCAGCAGCAGCATCGCCAGCGCCAGCCCGTCGAGGTGCAGGGTGACGCCCAGTGGGGCCTCCCAGCCGCCCAGACCGACCCGCACCGCGGGGGTGTTCATCCCCGGCGCGGCATCGAGGAACAGCCCGATGGTCGCCAGCAGGCCGAGGATCGCCAGCGGCAGACCCAGCAGCCCGATGCGCCGGGCCTGCCACGGCCAGGCGGAGGCGATCAGCGGCAGCCCCAGCGAGACCGCCGCCAGGGCCCCGGTCGCGAACACCAGGGACTCGGGCGTGGCAGCGCTCACGGGTCTTCGGGGCGGTCGCCGCGGTGGGTTCTCAGTGGCCCGGGCAGCAGCACCGCATGGCCGGTCAGGCGCGCCAGATGCACCGTCAGCGCGAGGGCGAACGCGGTCGCGCTGACCGCGACCACGATCCCGGTGAGAGTCAGCGCCTGAGCCACCGGGTCGGGCGGGGCATCGCCGCGCGCGGCGATGCCGAGAAACACCATGAACACCCCGGAACCCATGATATTGATCGCGAGGATGCGCAGGATCAGGTGACGCCGGCGGATCAGCCCGTGCAGGCCCAGCGCGAACAGCGCGGCGCCTCCGAGAGGATACAGGGTGCCGGGATCCAGGGATTCGATCATGCATCCTCCCGCGGCGAGCGTCCGCCGATGAACAGGGCGACCAGGGTCAGCGCGATGGACAGGGTTGCGCCGGTCTCGATGATCAGGATCAGGGGGTAGGCCAGTTCGCGCGGCCAGGTCAGCAGTGCGGGGCCGGCGAACAGGCCCCACAGTCCGAGGGCGAGGAACAGCAGCGCCCCGGCCGCCACGCCGATGCGCAGCAGGCGCGGGTCCGGGTCGGGCAGCGAGTGCGGACGCGCCAGGCTCATCAGTATCCCCGCTGCGCCCAGCACCGCGCCGGCCTGAAAGGCTCCGCCCGGGGCATGGCTCCCGGCCCACAGCAGGTAGACCCCGGTGACGATGGCCACCGGCAGCAGCAGGCGCACCGCCCCCGGCAGGACCGGACCCGGCGCCGGGCGCGCGGGCAGCGCGTCATGGCGCCCCAGCGACCAGGCGCCCAGTCCGGCCAGCAGGACCATGGCCAGTTCCAGCAGCGTGTCCCAGGCGCGGAAATTCAGCAGCACCGCGGTGATGCCGTGGTCCACCCCGGAGACGTCCATGTGTGCGGCCACCGCAGGCTGCAGGCCGGGGCCGTGGTTCTGCGTGGCCAGCGTTGCCATCAGCAGCAGGGCCAGTCCGCCACTCACCGCGACCGCGCTCCAGCGTCCGCGTGCCGGGGTCGGGGCACAGCTCAGCGCGACATTGCCGGCACCCGGGTCGCGGGCATCGCGGGCCTCCGCATCCGCGTTGCCCGTGTCGGGTGCCACCGGATCCGGGGGCGGGCTCGGGCCCGCGTCCCCGCGGTGCGGGTTCATGATGTGCTTCAGCCGTTCCAGCGTGACCAGCAGCAGCGCCCCGGTGATGCCGGCCCCGATGGCCGCTTCGGCCAGTGCGATGTCCGGGGCCTCGAGGCGGACCCAGGCGATCGCCAGCAGCAGGCCGAAGGTGATGAACAGCACGACCGCGCGGAACAGGTCGGTGCTCGCCAGGCAGCGCCAGGCCACTCCCAGCAGGCCGGCCAGCAGGGCCAGGTCGAACGCCAGCAGCGCCGCGTTCATTCGCGCCGCTCGAACTCGCCGTGGGTCCAGGTCCGCTGGGCGACCATGTGCGCCGCGGTGGCCCCGGCGGCGAGCACCAGCACCCAGATCAGCACCAGTTTGAGGATCATCGCCGGCCCGTCGGCCTGCAGCATCAGCCCCAGCACCACCAGCCCCAGGCCGAGATTGTCGGCCTTGGTTAGGGCATGCAGGCGGGTGTAGACATCGGGAAAGCGCAGCAGCCCCAGGGTGCCGGCGGCGAAGAATACGAGCCCCGCGAGGACCAGCACGGCGGTCAGCAGATCAGCGATCATGCGTCTTCTCCGTCGGGTTATGTGCCGGGTCGTGCGGCTGTTGTTTTTCCACCGGGTTTTCGTGCATTGGCGTGCCCGCCGGCTCCGGCAGCCCGTGCTGGCGCACGAACGCGACGGCCGCCACCACCGCCAGCAGGGCGAACACCAGCGCCACGTCAACCAGCGCCGGCTGGTCCAGGGCGAAGCCGAGCAGCAGCAGGATGCCGACCCCCGAGGTGCCGAACAGCTGGGCCGTCAGCATGCGGTCGCCGGAGCCCGGGCCACGCAGCACGCGGATCAGCCCGAACAGGATGGTCAGCAGCAGGAATCCGGCGGCGGCGACCAGCAGCAGGTTCATCGGACGTCCCCCGGGGCGTCAGGGTCGAGCCCGTAGAGCCGTGCGATGCGCCGCTCGAGCTCCATCAGCGTGGCCGCATTGTCGCTGCGGCCGTCCAGCACGTGGAGGGTCATGCGGCGGCCCTCCAGGCGGACCGCCAGGGTGCCCGGCAGCAGACTGAGCATGGCCATGAACAGGGTCAGCGGCGGTCCGTGCGGCAGTTGCACGAAATACGCCTCGAAGCCCGGTTGCAGCGGCAGGCGCGGGTGTACCGCCCGCCAGGCGACATCGACCCCGCCCTGCACCGAAGTGCGCAGGAAGAAACCGAGCAGGCCGGGCAGGGCGGCCGGTGTCAGGCGCAACGCGCGCCCCGCGGGCAGCGCGAGCACGGCACCCCCGGTCAGCGCGATGGCGAGCCAGGCGAACGGGTGCGCCAGCGCCGCGCCCCCGGCCAGCACCGCCCACAGTGCGGCCGCGGCAAGCATCGCCAGCAGCGCACGCAGCCACCCGGGGCGGCGGGCGCGCCGTACGGGCGGGTTCGAACTGGACTGGCGCGTGTCGTTCACGCCGTCATTGTAACGGCGCAGGGCGGCACCGCCAGAAGAGCCTCTCAGAGCCGGTTACTGGCCGCGGTGAAGCCCATCAGGGAGACGTCAAAGACCAGCACCTGTTCCGACTGCAGCGGACGGAAGCCCACGTTGAGCTCGCGGCCCCCGCGCAGTTCGGCCAGCATCTCGTCGGTCAGCTCGGTGGCCGCCACGCAGCCCTGCTGGATGCAGGTCACGAAGCCGGCATTGCGTTCTTCGCCCTCGTCGACCTGCATGACGATGCCCGGACGCAGATCCACGCCCAGCGGCAGCAGCAGTTCCATCACGTGTCGGTCGCCCTCGCGCCGCACCGTGGTCTGCAGATACGGCCCCTGCTGGCCCTGGTCCTCCACCTGCAGGGTCTGCTGCATCTGGCAGAACTCGCCGCCGTCATCCAGTTCCCAGCAAAGGCTTTCCCAGTCCTGGTGGGTGGTCACCTCCGGTTCCTGCTGTACCGGCTGCGGCGCCTGGCCCTGCGCCGGGGCCGGCTGCTGGGCCTGCTGCCCCGTGGCCATCGCCGGCGCCAGCGCAAGGGCGCACAGCAGCACCGCGGGGCGAACAAAGGAAAAGAACAACGAAGGATGCGAGGTCGATAACATGCAACGGCTCCTGATGGATTAAGAGGATTTTACGTCATCCAGTAAGGGGCGGCCCGGGCTCATTCCACGGCGAGGGTCATGGAGCCGGCCAGCACCAGGGCGACCAGTTCCGCCTGGCGGTGGGTGTCGGTCTTCTGGAACAGGTTGCGCAGGTGGAAGGTGACGGTGGTATTCGACACGTCCATGCGCCGGGCGATGTCGGCGGTGCGCCAGCCGTCCGCCAGGGCCAGGGCGATACGGGCCTCGGTGGGGGTCAGGTCGAACAGGCGGGCCAGGACGTCTTCCGGCAGGCGGGCGCGCCGCTCGGGGTCGGACAGGAGGATTACGGCCGCGGGTTCCTCCTCCCCGGCCTCCCGCCCGGCCGGATCGCTGCCCCCGGGCAGGGGATAGATCATCGCCAGGAGTTCGCGCCGGTGGCCATCGCGCGGCAGGCGCATGCATTCAATGGCGTCATCGGCGGCCGGTTCCTCGGCAAGGACCCGGCGCAGGGCCTCGCGCAGGCGCCGGTCATCCTCGGTGTGTACCGGCTCCGGCGGGCGTCCTTCCTGCAAGGTCAGTGCGTCGCCGGCCATGCGCCGCGCCGCGCGGTTGGCCAGCAGCACGCGGTTGCCGTGGTCGAGCAGGACGACCCCGGGAGCGACCGGATCCAGGGCGCGCGCCGCGAACTCCAGGCTGCGGCGTCCCTGATCCCGGCTCTGGCCGAGTCCACCGAGGGTACGGCGCAGTTCGGCGAACTCGTCCTCTTTCTTCTGGCGCATGCGCCGCACCTGGCGCAGGCGGGCCTCCACGGTCGCCAGCAGCAGGTCGAAGTCCACCGGCTTGACCAGATAGTCGTCGGCGCCCGCGCGTTTGCCATCGACCACCTCGCGCGGGTCGGACAGCGCGGTGAGGAACACGAACGGGGTGTCCGCCAGTTCCGGGCCGCGTTCGCGCACCGCGGCCAGCAGTTCGTAGCCGTTCATGCCCGGCATGTTGATGTCGCACAGGATCAGGTCGGGGTGTACGGCGTCGATCTGCTCCAGGGCTTCGTCGCCATGGGCCGCCTCGATGGCGACATGACCCGCCTCGCTCAGTTCTTCGCAGATGTCCCGGCGCAGCACGGCTTCATCCTCGGCGCAGAGGATGCGTGCGGCCGGGACGGCGGCATCATTCGGTGTGCTGTGGTTCATCCGGATCCTGTCCTCGCGGGAGTTCCAGCGTGAATGTAGACCCTTCCCCTTCGCGGGAACGGACGGTCAGGTCGCCGCCCTGGGTGCGCGCGAGCTGGCGGGCGATGCCCAGGCCCAGACCGATGCCGGTATGGCGGGCGGCATTGCGGGCACGGAAGAAGCGGTCGAACAGCCGCGCCTGGTCTTCCTCGGGGATGCCGATCCCGTGGTCCGTGACGTGGCAGGTGATCTTCTCCGGTTCGGCGCGCAGCTCAACCTCGATGGACGCGGTCTCGGGCGAGTATTTTCCCGCATTCGACAGCAGGTTGGCGAGGATCTGCTCGACCAGCGCGCGGTCGCAGCGCGCCATGACCGGTCCATCCGGGGTAACGCTCAGATGTACCGGATTGTCCGGGGTGATCTGCCGCTGGGTTTCGATCGCCTGTTCCACCAGCGGGCGCAGGTCGCAGGGACGGGTGGATGCCGATACGTGGCCGCCCTCGAGGCGGGCCGAGGTCAGCGCGTTCTCGATCAGACGGGTCATGTGGGCGACGGTGTCGCGCAGCTGACGGTAGCGCCCCTCGCGGGTTTCGCGGTCCATGGACTCCCCGCGCCGCAGCAGGCGCTGCAGGCCCGAGTCGATGATCGCCAGCGGGGTGCGGAACTGGTGCGAGGCCATCGCCGCGAAGCTGCGGTAGAATTCGCTGACGCCGCGTTCGCGCTCCAGCGAATGCTCGAGACTGCGCGCGGCGTCCTTGTAGCTGGTGATGTCGGCCAGACGCAGCACCTGGCCACCGTCATCGGTGCGGCGCAGGGTCATCTGGACCCAGCCGCGGCCGGGGACCTCCAGGTCGTACTGCGCACCGTCGTCCGCGGTGATCTCCTCCGGGTCGCCGTGTTCGATGTCCGGCCGGGTGACGGCGCGGATACGGTCGAGCAGGGTGTCCAGCGTCTGCCCCTCGTCCAGGGCCCCGTCGGGCAGCGGCAGCAGGCCGGCGAACTGCGGGTTGACCAGGATCAGGCGGTCATCGGAATCGAACGCGGCAAAGCCGTCGGGTGCGGTGTCGATGGCGTCCACCACGCGCCGGCGCTCGGCTTCCAGGTCGCGGGTGCGGTTGCGGACCTCGATCTCCAGCCGGTCGCGGTGTGCGGCCAGCGCCTCCTGTGCGTGGCGCCGCTGCCGCAGGGCATTCATCAGGAGGGCGGTCAGCAGGATCCCGGTGACCAGGATGCCGATCATCATCACAATGGCCTGGATCAGGCTGGCGCGGTGTTGATCCAGGCGTTCCCCCGTGCTCTCCCATTCCTCGATCATCACCGCGTTGGCGATGCGGTTGAGTGCCGACATCAGGGGCTTGAGTTCGGCATGGATCGCGTGGGCCGCCTCGACGTTGTCGGGGGCGACGTCGTCGATCATCGGCTCGATGCGCTCCAGCCGCTCGAAGGTGCCGTCCAGTGTTTCTTCCAGCCCGATGTCCTTGACGTAGCGCCGCTGTGGCCCGGCATCCAGCAGGACCAGGCGGCTGGTGAGGACGTCGTAACGCAGGCCGGGTCGGGCATCCGCGTCCCCCAGGGTCCGTCGGTGGACTTCCTCGTCCAGACGGTGACTGGCGACCTGCGCCTGGGCGGTGACCCACAGCATGTTCTCGTCCACATTGCTGCGCATGTCCTGCTCCACGTCGTGCAGGCGCATCAGCGACACCGTCAGGAAGATCGCGAAGGTAAGGACCGCGAGCACCGGCAGCACATACGTCGAGACACGGCGCAGGCTGGGGACGGCCGAGGGATCCGGGGCATGGCCCCGCTCGGGTGCGGACTCGCGGGTCGGGCGCGCGATCATCGCACCTCCAGGTGCTCCAGCTGCCAGACCCAGCGGTAGTCGTAGCGGATGTCGTCCAGCTCCGCGTGATCGTCCCGCGGGTAGACGATCCACAGCGGACCCTTGTCGCGCGGGGTCAGGGCCTCGCCATCCCGGGTATGCGCGACGACCACGTCATAGTCGTGGAAGTCCTCCATCGGGATGTCGACGATGTAGTCGTTCAGGGCCGTGGCCACCACCTCGTCACCCTCCGCACCGAGAGCCTCCAGCAGGTCGCGCATCAAAAAGCCCTCGAAGTGGTTGACCCCGTCGGTGACCACCGTGGAGGTCTCCAGTTCACGCTCCGGGAGGCGGTCCAGCATCGCCCGGTCCAGCAGGGCCCGGTCTCCGTCGTTCGCATGTTCGATGGCCCCCTCGACCCGCAGAATCACCTCGCCCTCGGGTTCGGCTCCCGGATCGAACCCCGGAGCGGAGTCCCCGCGATCCGCAGCAGTCGCACTGAAGGGCAGGGTCAGCAGCATGGCCCCCAGGGCGGCAAGAAGGCCGGGCGCATGCGCGCCGGGCGGATGAATTCGGACGACGGACATGACAAACCTCCGGACGGATGGTAACCACCAGTTCGAAGGCAGTGTCGCGCGAAATCCTGCCCCATGGAAGAAGGGGGAAATCGCGCGCTGGAAACAGTGTCCCGGGCCTGTATCGGACGGCCCAACGTCAGTGATCGGCGGTGTCGGCGTAGCGTTCGCGGAAGGCGCAGCGGCCCTCGGGGAGCCAGGCGGGGATGTCGTAGTAGCGTTCGAGGATCGGGCGCAGGACGTCCTCGTGGTAGGCGGCGTAGTCGAAGCCGTGGCCTTCGGCGACCTGCCAGGGGATGCCGCCGGCCTCGCCGGTGCGGATCTCGACGCGGTCGAAGAACGGTTCCAGGTCTTCGCGGTCGACCTCGCCGCGGCGCGGGATGAACACGAAGTCCTCGCCGTCGAGGGCACGGAAATCGGTGATCAGGTCGTCCTGACGGCCGTAGTGCGAGCCTTCTCCGAAGACCCCGAAGTAGTGCCCGGAGTAATGGCTCAGCATGGCCGAGCGCGAGTAGCTGCGGGTAAAGAAATGCCAGTCTGCGTCGGGCTGGTCCGCGTCGGCGTAGGGCTCGGTCAGCGCGGCCACCTCCTCGGGCGCGAGGTAGAACACCGCACTGGCGTGGTCGCCGTGGCCGCGCAGCCAGTCCACCGGCAGGGTGGCGATGGCCAGCAGCAACAGCGCGTGCAGCAGGGCCAGCAGGCCGGAGAGCCAGACCGAGATCCGCAGGGCGCGGGTGGTGAGGAACAGCGCGGGCACCAGCAGCAGCGGGGCGAACACCGCCAGCCAGTGCAGCCCGATCCCGGCGAACGGCGAGAGCAGGGCGAACAGGCCCAGCGGGATCAGCCCGGCGGAGACGAACACCCCCAGGCGGTGTTCGCGCACCCCCTGCACCACGGCCCGGCGCTGGCGTGCGAGGAACCACAGCAGCCAGGGCGTGAACAGGTACACCAGCAGGGCGGCATAGGTCAGGGTGCCGCCGGGGTCGAAGCCGTCCCCGCCGTGGCGGTTCACCACGTTGAACATCACGTTGTACCAGCAGTTGTCCCAGTTCCAGTACAGGTTGAGGGCCACCGCCGGCAGCACGCCGAGGATGATCAGCAGCAGGCCGCGCCAGTGGGCGCGGGCGAACAGCATGATGTGCAGGCCGATGGCCACGCCCAGCAGCACGGCGAAGTATTTCGACAGGAACGCCAGCCCCAGCGCGACGCCGCCGAGGAAGAAGGCCAGGGCCGCCACGCCCGGGCGCGGTTCCCGCAGCGCGTACCACACCAGGCCGGTGGCCAGCAGGCCGAACAGGATCAGCGGGGTGTCGGTGGCCACCAGCACGGCGATGAACAGCAGCGGCATGAACAGTGCCAGCAGCGAGACCAGGCGCGCCCGCACCGGGTCGTGCCGGTGCCACAGGGCGAGGATCAGCAGCGCCGGGGCCACGGACACCAGGATGCCGGGGATACGGATCACCAGCGGCTGTTCGGACAGCGCGGTGACCGCGCTCAGCCACCAGCCGATCATCGGCGGATGGTCGTAGTAACCGAGATCCGGATGGGCGGCCCAGATCAGGAAATAGGCCTCGTCGCCGGTGATCGGCAGCAGCGCGGCGATCAGCGCCTTCAGCGCGATCACCGCGAGCAGCACCGCCGGGTAGTGGCGGGCGGGCCAGGGGGCGTCGGCGGGCAGGCTCACAGCCGCAGATGCCGGAACAGCGGGTCGGGGATGGCGCGGATGATGGTCATGATCACCCGCCAGAACCACGGCAGATAGGCCACCGCGCGGCCCCGGCGCAGCGCGCGCAGGATGCCGCGGGCCACGGTGTCGGGCGAGGCCCACAGCGGTCCCGAGCGGTCGAAGCCCTCGGTCATCGGGGTGCTTACGAAGCCCGGCTTGAGGGTGACCACGTCGACGCCGGCCGGCGCCAGGCGGTGGCGCAGGCCCTGAAGATAGGTGGCCAGCATGCCCTTGGCGGTGCCGTAGACGTAGTTGCTCTGGCGGCCGCGGTCGCCGGCGACCGAGCCGATGGCGCCGATCACGCCATGGCCCTGCGCCTCGAAGTCGGGGGCGATGCGGGTGAGCAGGGCGACGGCGCTGGTGCCGTTGATGCGCAGCGCCTCCTGGGTGGCCTCCACCGAGTCGTGGCAGGTGGCGGGATCGGGCAGGCTGCCCCAGGCCAGCAGCGCGGCATCCACCTCGCCCAGGTGTTCGCGGGCGGCGGTCCAGGCGTTCTCGTGGGTGGCCGGGTCGGCGGGATCGGCGGCCAGGCCGCGGATGCGCTCGCCCGCCGGGTCGTCGCCGCGCACCCGCAGGTCGGCCAGCAGGCTTTCCAGCCGTTCGGCATTGCGCGCCACGCAGAACAGGTGCGCGCCATCGGCGGCCAGGCGGCGGGCGACGGCGGTGGCGATGGCGGAGGTCGCTCCGAAGATCACGACGTGGTTGAGCGGATTCATGCGGTCACCCGGCGCCAGAAGCTGGAGGAGAATTGAGGGTCGGTCAACTTAGCGAACTCGATCCATTCGGGAAACCCGGCGCGGAACATCGCGCCGGACATGCGCGCGTCCTTGGCCGGGTAGAGCGCCCCGTGCGCCTCGCGCACCACACGGTCGAGGCGCTCGAACAGCGCATGGGTCGCCGCCCCGCGATCGGGGAAATCCAGGGCCAGGGTGGTGCCCGGGCGCGGGAACGACAGCATCCCGGCCGGTGGCTGGCGGCCGAAGGTCTTGAGCACCGCGAGGAACGAGCCCTGGCCGCTGCGCGCGATCTGGCGCAGCAGCTCGGCGACGGCATCACGCGCGGTGCGTTCGGGGAGCACGCACTGGTACTGATAGAACCCGCGGCGGCCGTAGATACGGTTCCAGTCGCGGATCCCGTCCAGCGGGAACAGCCAGCCGCGATGATGCGCCGGATGCGGGCTGCGGCGCAGCGGCTGGCGGAAATACAGCTCGTTGAACGCGCGCAGGCCGGGGCCGTTGACCAGCGAGAACGGCGGGTCCACCGGCACCCGCCGCCGGGGTTCGCGGAAGCGGGCGCGTGGGGGCGGGGTGACCGCGTGGCGGCCGGCGGAATAGATCCCGCGGCCCGGGGGATGGCGCCGACCATCGGCCAGGCAGTCGATCCAGGCCACGGTGTAGGGCCATTCACGGCGCGCGCGGGCATCCAGGGCCCAGAAATCGTCCAGGCTGTGGAAGCGTTCCGACCACACCGACATCCAGGCCGAGGACACCGGCACCAGCTGCAGGGTCACGGTCTCGATCAGTCCGGTCAGGCCCAGCCCGCCGAGGGTGGCGGCGAACCAGCGCGGGTTGTGCTCGGGGCTGACCTCGACCCGGCCGGCATCGCTGCGGTGCAGGGTCAGACGCTTTACGTGCGCACCGAAGCTGCCGGCGACGTGATGGTTCTTTCCGTGCACGTCGTTGGCCACCGCGCCGCCCAGGGTCACGAAGCGGGTCCCCGGGACCACCGGCGGGAACCAGCCGCGCGGCACGCTCAGTTCCAGCAGTTCGTCCAGGGTGACCCCGGCCTCGGCGGTGATTACTCCAGTGTCGGTGTCGAACTCGACGAAGCGGTCCAGCCCGCGGGTATGCAGCAGATGGCCGCCGGCGTTGAGGCAGCAGTCGCCATAGGAACGCCCCATGCCGTGGGCCAGCAGCGGCCCGTCCGGCAGCCGGTCCGGGCGGAACGCCGGTGCGCTGTGCGCGGCGTGTTCCACCCGCGGGATGCGGTTCCAGCCGCTGGTCGTCATGCCGGACCCCCGGTGCCCTTTCCGTCCTCGTCATTGCGAGGCCCCGCAGGGGCCGTGGCAATCGCCGAGGGCCGCCCGGGGTTCGGAGCGTGCGGCTGGGTCGCGAGATTGCTTCGCTGCGCTCGCAATGACGGGGTGATATGTGACGTGTTGTTGTTCGGGTCGGGCATGGAACGCCTACGCATGGTGCTCGTCCGGGAGTTCGCGGCCACGGGCTTCGGGATTGGTGCTCAGCGCGATCAGGCCCAGCAGCACCGCGAACCACAGGGTGGTCAGGCGGATCAGCGTGGTGGCCGCCACCGCGTCCGCCGCCGGCATGTCGTGCAGCAGGAGCAGGCCGATCATCACCGCCTCGGTGCCGCCCAGCCCGCCGGGCAGGAAGCTCAGGGCGCCGGCCAGCATGGCGAGGGCGAACACGAAGGCGGCGAACGCGAATCCGGCCTCGAAGCCCATCGCGTTGAGGATCCACCAGAAGGCCAGCGCCTCGGCGCTCCAGGCCACCACGCTGAGGGCCGTCGCGCCGGCGAGCAGGTTTGGGGTGTGGCAGCGCCGCGCCTGCAGCAGGATGGTGGCGGCGTGATGCAGGCCGCGCCACAGCCGCCGGCCGGGGCGGTCCGCGTGGCGTTGCAGGGCCTCCAGCGGTCGGCGTTGCGACAGCACCAGCAGGCCCGTGGCGACGGCCGCCACGCCGGCCAGGATCAGCGAGGTCCCTTGAGTCACCAGCGTGAGCCCCAGCAGCGACAGCAGCACGACCGCCACCAGATCCGACAGCCGTTCGCTGACGAACGCAGCGAAGCTGTCCGGATAGGGGACACCCCGGCGCTTGAGCAGTACGCCGCGCAGGGCCTCGCCGGCCTTGCCCGGGGTGGTGGTCAGGGCAAAGCCGGCCAGGTAGATATGCAGGCTGGCGGGTGCGGCGACACGATGGGCCAGCGCCCGCAGATACAGCTGCCAGCGGGCGAACCGCAGGCTGTAGTTGACCAGCGACAGCGACAGGGCCAGCAGCAGGCCGAACGGGCCGACCTGCACCAGCGCGTGCCAGACCTCTTCCGCACCGGCCCAGATGGCGATGCCCAGATACGCCGCGGCGGCAACGATCACCGACAGGATCAGCCCGCGCAGGCGCCAGCCGGTCAGGACCGGGTTCCCGCTCACGACAGCACCGCGAGGGTCACGCCCAGCCAGGCCACCACCGTCACCAGCAGATGGGCATCGGTGAACAGGTCGCGCGAGGTGTCGCCGCCGCGCCCGCGAAAATGCAGCAGGTACAGATAGCGGAAGATTCCGTAGATCACGAACGGCAGGGTATAGATCAGCTCATCGGTGCCGTGCAGGGCGATGACCTCCGGGCTGACGGTGTACAGCCCGTAGGCGATCACCGTGCAGGCCGCGCTGATGGCGATGAACTGGTCCAGCAGCGCGGTGGAATAGTCGTCGAGCACGCGCCGGGTGTCGCCCCGGCTGTCGTCCCGGGATTCGGGGGCGGGGTCCGCGGGAGCCGGGCCGGCGGTCACGGCGGTTTCCGCCAGCTCCGAGCGGCGCTTGGCGAAGCCCAGGAACAGGGTCAGCATCAGGCCGCACAGCAGCAGCCACTGCGAGGGTTCGATGCCCAGCCCCAGGGTTCCGGCCAGGATGCGCAGCATGAAGCCGCCGGCGATGCTGAACACATCCAGGATGACGACATGCTTGAGCGCCAGCGAATAGGCGATGTTCAGCACCAGATAGCCCGCCAGCAGCCCGGTGACCCAGGCGCTGACGAGCAGGCCCAGGGCCAGTGCCAGCACCACCAGCACGCTCAGGATGACCCGCGCGGCCGGGATGCCGATGGCCCCGCTGGCCAGCGGGCGGCGGCACTTGGTCGGATGCCGGCGGTCGGCTTCGACGTCGAGGATGTCGTTGAGCACGTACACCGCGCTCGCCATCGCGCAGAAGGCGAGGAACGCGAGCGTGGCCGCCAGCAGGGTCTCGCCCTCCCAGGCATGCGCGAACACCGGTCCGAGGAACACGAACCCGTTCTTGATGTACTGGTGCGGACGCAGCAGTTTGAAAATCGGCTGGAGCATCGGTGCGTGCGGAAAGGCCGGCGGAACGGGCTGGCAGTGTAGGCAAATGCGCCGGCCGGTGCACCCGCGAAGATGGGCACGTGCCCGGTTTCGCAGTGTGCGCGGGTGCGATCGGTTACCATCCGGGACGTTTCTCCGATCAATCCGCTGTCACCGGGAGTCTGTCATGCAAGCACTGTCCGTCCTGAAGAAAACCGTCGTCCTGTCTGCCGGCCTGGGCCTGCTGCTGGCCGCCGCGCCGGCGGCCGCCGATCTGTCCGAGGGCGACGCCTTCCCCGACGTCACCCTCAACGACCAGCACGGGGAGCCGCTGGAGCTGCCCGGCGATGCGCGCGTGGTGCTGATGACCGTGGAGATGGCCCCGGCCGACATCACCAATGATGTCCTCGGGGACATGGGGCCCGAGGCGATCGAGGAGGCCGGCATCCGCTACGTGGCCGATACCCACGGCATGCCGCCGTTCGTGCTCGAGAACGTGGTCATGCCGCGCATGCAGGAGCGCCCCTATCGCACCGGTGTGACCGAGGGACCCGATGACATGGGCTTCATGCCGCATCAGCGCGATCATGTGAGCGTGGTGTTCCTGGATGGCGAGGGTACGGTGACCGGCACCGGCGCGGCCGCCAGTGAGGCCGCCCTGCGGCAGATGCTGGAGGGCGCCGGCGACTGAAATGGCCTTCCTGCTGGGCCTGCTGACCGCGCTGGGCTACGGCGCGGGGGATTTTCTCGGCGGCCTGGCCTCGCGGCGGGTTTCGGCGCTGGTGGTGGCCTGCTATTCGCAGCTGCTGGTCACCGCACCGCTGCTGATGCTGGCATTGCTGATGGCGGGGCTGCCCGGGGAGGCGGCCCTGCTGTGGGGCGGTGCCTCGGGCGTGGCGATGGCGCTGGGCCTGCTGGCCTACTACCGCGGGCTGGCCGAAGGCTACATGGGGCTGGTCGCGGCGGTGACCGGGGTGCTGTCGGCGCTGGTGCCTCTGGCGGCGGGGCTGGCTCTTGGCGAACGCCCGGGATGGTTGTCGCTGGCCGGGATCGTGGCCATCGTGGTGGCGATCGCGCTGGTGTCGGGCGGGGCCCGGGAGGCCAGTCCGCGTGACCCGGACGCGCCGGTGCGGGGGGCGGATGGCCACGGTCACCGCGGGCCGCATCCGCTGCTGGGGGTGTTCGACGGCGTGCTTGCCGGGGTCGCCTTCGGCCTGGTGTTCGTGTTCCTTGACCAGGCCAGCGAAGGCTCGGCCCTGTGGCCGGTGGTCATGGCCGGCGGCGTGGGCGGGCTGGTGCTGCTGGGCGTGATGCTGCTGCATCGCCCCGAGCGACACATGGCCCGCAGCACGCTGGTGCTGGTCGCGCTGGCGGGCCTGCTGCAGGGGCTCGCCACCCTGGCCTTCGTGGTGGCCGTGCGCATCGGGCTGTTGTCGGTGATCGCGGTGGCCGGGGCCCTGTCGCCGGCGCCCACCGCACTGCTGGCGCGGTTCTTTCAGGCCGAGCGCATGAGCCGCCTGCAGCTGGCCGGGTTCGGCTTCGCGCTGGCCGGCATCGTGCTGATCGTGCTGGGCGGGGCAGGGTGAGCCCCGTGGGCTCGAAGTCCTCCGCGCCATATTCGCGTGCGAGCACGCTCCCACAATGTATGAAGCCGGGCCAGCCGGGATCAGGAATCGGAGAAGGAGAGAGGCATGGAAACGGAACTGGCGAATGAACCCCGCACCGACCGCACGTTCGTGACGATCATCTACGTGCTGTATTTCGTCGGCTTCTTCATCGCCATCACGGCCCTGGTCGGGGTGATCATGGCGCACGTGAAGCGCAGCGATGCGGATGCGATCAGCGAGACCCACCTGCAGTATCAGATCCGGACCTTCTGGATCGGTCTGCTGATGGCCGTGCTGGCGACCCTGACCGCGGCGATCGGGATCGGCCTGATCATCGGGCTGCTGTTCCTGGTGTGGGTGCTGGTGCGGTGCATCAAGGGCGTGATCCGCAACAGCGACGACCGGGCCATCGAGGACCCGGCCACCTGGCTCTGGTAAGCCCCGCAGTGCGGGGCTCCGGGCGGGGTCTCAGCGCTCCAGGTACTGCAGCTTGCCCTCGACGCCGTCCCACTCTTCCGCGTCTTCCGGCGGGTCCTTGCGCGCGGTGATGACCGGCCAGGTGCGCGCCAGTTCGGCATTGAGCTCGATCATGTGCACCTGATCCTCGGGCACGTCATCCTCGGGGACGATCGCCTCGGCCGGGCACTCCGGCTCGCACAGGGTGCAGTCGATGCACTCGTCGGGGTCGATGGTGAGGAAGTTGGGCCCCTCGTGGAAGCAGTCCACCGGGCAGACTTCGACGCAATCGGTGTACTTGCACCGGATGCAGTTCTCCAGAACGATGAAAGCCATTGCGCTTCTCCATTGGTCGTGTTGCGACGCCACGGCTCCTGTGTGCCGTCGCTCGGTCCGTTCGGCGTATTGTAACCGCTCCTCCCGAGCGGCCGGGAATCCCGGCTGCTGCGGCTGTTATTCCGCCACCCCCCGTTCCAGCGTGTCCTTGAGCCGGTAGAGCGCGTCCAGCGCCTCGCGCGGGGTCAGGCCGTCCGGATCGAGTTCCGCCAGGGCCCGCGCGACGTCCCGCGCCGGCTCGGGTACTTCGGGTGCCCGCGGGGCGGGTTCTTCCGGCGCCGCGGGTGCGGGCGGCTCCGGCGGGAACAGCCCCAGCTGGGGCGAGTCGCTGTCCCGGGCACGGCTTTCCAGATCGGCCAGATGGGTGCGGGCGCGCTGCAGCACGTCGGCGGGTACTCCCGCCAGCGAGGCCACCTGCAGCCCGTAGCTCTGGTTGGCCGGCCCCTCGCGGACCTGATGCAGGAACACGATGTCGTGGCCGTGTTCCACCGCGTCGGTGTGGATGTTGGCCACCGCCGGTTCGCGTTCGGCCAGCGCGGTCAGCTCGAAGTAGTGCGTGGCGAACAGGGTCAGCGCGCGGTTCTCCCGCGCCAGGCGTTCGGCACAGGCCAGCGCCAGCGCCAGGCCGTCGAAGGTGGAGGTGCCGCGCCCGATCTCGTCCATCAGCACCAGGCTGCGCTCGCCGGCGTTGTGCAGGATGCTGGCGGCCTCGGTCATCTCCACCATGAAGGTCGAGCGCCCGGAGGTCAGGTCGTCGGAGGCGCCGATGCGGGTGAAGATGCGGTCCACCGGCCCGATGCGGGCCACGTCCGCGGGCACGAAACTGCCCATGCAGGCCAGCAGCACGATCAGCGCGGTCTGGCGCATGTAGGTGGACTTGCCCCCCATATTGGGCCCGGTGATGACCAGCAGCCGGCGGCTCTCGGGATCCAGTCGGGTGTCGTTGGCCACGAACGGGGTGTCCAGGCTGGCCTCCACCACCGGGTGGCGACCCTGCTCGATGTGGACGCCGGTCTCGGGCACCAGTTCGGGGCGGCTCCAGTCGAGCCGTCGGGCGCGTTCGGCGAGGGTGGCCAGCACGTCCAGCCGGGCCACCGCGTCGGCGATCGCCCGCAGGCGGTCGGCGCGCCCCTGCAGGCCGGCGAGCAGGTCGTCGAACAGCTGGCGTTCGCGCGCCAGGGCCTGTTCCCGTGCGGACAGGATCTCGTCCTCGAAGCGCTTGAGTTCCTCGGTGGTGTAGCGCTCGGCGTTCTTCAGGGTCTGGCGGCGCATGAAGCGCCCGGGCAGCTCCTCCGATCGCGAGCGGCCCACCTCGATGTAGTAGCCGTGCACCCGGTTGTAGGCGACCTTGAGCGTGGCGATGCCGGTGGCCTCGCGTTCGCGCGCCTCCAGGTCTCGCAGGAAGCCGTCGGCGTTGTGTTCCAGATCGCGCAGGCGGTCGAGTTCGGGGTCGAAGCCGGGACGGATCAGGCCGCCGTCGGTGACCCGGATCGGCGGCTCGTCGACCAGCGCGCGGGCCAGGGTTTCGCTCAGTTCCGTCTCCGGCGCGAGTTCGTCGCGCAGGGCGGCGAGGGTGTCGGCCTCGTCCGCGGCGGGCTGCAGTGCCGCGTGCAGGCCGGGCAGGCGTTCCAGCGCCGCCTGCAGCGCAACCAGATCGCGCGGCCGTGCGGAGCCCAGGCTGATGCGCGAGACGATGCGTTCGACGTCGGCCATGCCGGTCAGGGCCTCGCGCAGGCCTTGTTCGGCCGCGTGGTCCAGCAGCGTGGCGATGCCCTGCTGGCGTTCCCGCAGCAGGGCCCGGTCGGCCAGCGGCTGGTGCAGCCACTGCGACAGCAGCCGGGCGCCCATGGGGGTGCGGCTGGTGTCCAGCAGGTCGAACAGCGAGCCGCGGCGTTCCCCGCTCAGGGTGCGGGTCAGCTCCAGGTTGCGCCGGGTCGCCGGGTCCAGCATCAGCATCTGGCCGCGGTGTTCGCGCCCGAGCCCGGTGATATGGGCAAGGTTGCCGCGATGCTGTGCCTGCACGTAGGCCAGCAGCGCGCCCGCGGCGGCCAGGCCCAGCACCAGGTCGTCGCAGCCGAAGCCGGCCAGATCGGTGGTGCCGAAATGGCGGGTCAGGGTACGTTGCGCGGAGATCGCGTCGAAATGCCAGTCGGCATGATGCCGCGGGGCCCAGGCCTCGATCCCGGGGATCGCCGGGGCCGGGTCGGGGACCAGGCATTCCACCGGGTCGAGACGCGCCAGTTCGGCCTCCAGTTCGGTTGCGTCGGCGACCTCCAGCACCCGGAAACGGCCGCTGGCGAATTCCAGGCTGGCGATGCCGTAGCCTTCGTTGCGGCCGCGCACGGCGGCGCTGGCGGCCGGGCACACGGCGACCATGCGATTGACCTGGCGGGCCTCCAGCAGGGCGTCCTCGGTGACCGTGCCCGGGGTCACGATGCGCACCACTTCGCGTTGCACCGGTCCCTTGTTCTCGCCCACCTGCCCGGTCTGCTCGCAGATCGCCGCGCTCTCGCCCAGCTTCAGCAGGCGGGCGAGGTAGCTCTCCAGGGTGTGCACCGGGATCCCGGCCATCGGGATCGGCTCGCCGGCCGACTCGCCGCGGCGGGTGAGGGTGATGTCCAGCAGCCCGGCAGCGCGCTCGGCGTCGTCGTAGAACAGCTCGTAGAAGTCCCCCATGCGGTAGAGCAGAAGGGTCTGCGGATACTCCGCCTTGATCCGCAGGTATTGCTGCATCATCGGGGTATGTTTTGACAGGGCGTCCGCGTCGCTCACTGGCCGTTCCTGCTGTTCGGGGGCGTCGGTGGCCGGATTGTAACGGGTCCGGTGGGGGGTGCGGGGGGTTATGTGACGCAATCGCCGGAATGTCCGGGGGCCGCGGGACTTCCCTTGCTCAAGAATTAGAGAGTTCTTATATTAGGAAAAACTAAATAACAGGAAAGGAGAGCCCGCATGATTCGGAAGAACCTCGGGGAAGAATACAGCCCGATGTATTTCCTGGGCGCACTGGGGGCCGGTGGCACGGCCGTTACGTTTTTCATGTTCCTGATGTTCATGACGCCCTATGACACCCCGATCCCCACGTACGAGGCCATGATGGCGCTGATGGCGGGCGAGGGCCCGCTGATCGCCGTGCTGGTGGGTGCGGCCATGGCCGGCATCCTGTTCTTCGTGGCGCTGCATCTGCGCCTGCTGGTGTGGAACATCCGCGAATACCGGCAGTTTCGCCGGACCGAGGCCTTCACCCGGCTGCGCCGTTCCAACCAGGAAGTGGCCCTGATGGCGATCCCGCTGACCCTGGCCATGACCATCAACGCCGGCTTCATCGTCGGCGCGGTGTTCGTGCCGGGGCTGTGGAACGTGGTCGAGTACCTGTTCCCGCTGGCCATGCTGGCCTTCCTGGCGGTTGGCGCCTTCGCGCTGGTGATCTATTCGCGCTTCCTGGCACGGCTGTTCACCGAGGGGGATTTCGATTTCACCGGCAACAACAACCTCAGCCAGCTGCTGGCGGTGTTCGCGTTCGCGATGATCGCCGTGGGTCTGGCGGCGCCGGGGGCGATGAGCGAGAACCTGGCGATCAACGCCGCGGGGATCTTCTTCTCGCTGACGTTTGCCGCGCTGGCCCTGGTGCTGGGGCTGGTGATGTTCGTGCTGGGCTTCAAGTCGACGCTGCGCTACGGCATCGCGGAGGCGGCCAGCCCGAGCCTGTGGATCGCGATCCCGATCCTGACCCTGCTGGGCATTGCCTTCATCCGTCATCAGATGGGGCTGCACCACGGTTTTGGCGCTCCGCTGAACGAGGCGATGCTGTTCGTGTTCACCTCGCTGGTGCTGGGCGCTCAGCTGGTGTTCGGCCTGATCGGCTACGTGGTGATGAAGAAGCTGGGCTACTTCCGTGACTACATCCACGGCGAGAAGAAGAGCCCGGTCAGCTACGCGCTGATCTGCCCGGGGGTGGCCCTGGTGGTCTTCTCCTGGTTCTTCATCAATCTGGGACTTGTGTCCAACGGGGTCGTCGAGCAGTTCAGCGTGGCGTATTTCGCCCTGCTGGCCCCGGTGGTCTACCTGCAGGTGGTGACGATCGCCACGCTGTTCCGGCTGAACCGCAAGCTGCTGCGGGCGGAACCGGCGACCGAGGGCGCCTCCCAGCAGGCGTGATCGCGCCACTGGTTCGGTGCCAGACGGGCGGTGTCCGGGGGTTCCCGGACACCGCCTTTTTTTGTCCGGTCAGGCGGTGGCGGCGGGGCGTTCTTCGCGGCCTTCGCGCGACCCGGTGTAGCGCCAGGCCTTGCGGAAGGTGGTGCGCAGGGGCGATTCGAGATGCGCGCGGGCGCGTGCCGGGGCGATGCCGTGGTCGCGGCAGAACAGGGCCAGGGCCCAGGCGAGTTCGTCGCGGCCGAGGTCGGCGTCGCGATCGGCCGACGGGCCCTTGCACGCCCCGCAGCCGTTGACCCGCACGCGGAACGCGGTGTTGGCCAGAAAGATGCCGAAGCCCATGCGCGTGGCCACCAGCTCGGCAATGGCGTCGGCATTGCCCTCGGCGGCCGGGGCGGGTTCGCGGATGCCCTCCACCCACCAGGCCGCCAGTTCCTGCGCGAAGGTGCCGACCAGGGCCTGACGATTCCCGATCAGCTGCGGGTCGTAATGGAAGATGCGCTCGCCGCCGGTGCTGGCCGCGCCCAGCGCGGTGACCGGTTGCGGTGCCAGTCCTCCGGGTTCGGCCAGGCGGGCCGCGCGCTGCTCCAGGCCCGCATGCCGACGGACGCTGGCGAACACCTGCTCGGCCATGCCGTGCGGGCTGTCCGCCTCGCCCGGGAAGTGCTCGCGGATGGGCTGCACCAGGGTCGGCGGGTCGAAGGGCCGGTCGGCGGCTGGCTGACGGTCCACCCACGCAAACACCGCGCGGATCCACTCGCGGGTATCGACATCAAGGACCGGATCGGGCTGGAACAGGCGTGCAAGCATGGCGGGCGTGTTTCTGGAGGTGGTTGATCCATCGTATGCCATTCCGTCCCGTCGGGGCAGCCCCTGCTGCAAGCGCACCGGAATGTGTCAGACTCGGAGTCCGAATCCCCAGGGGCAAGGATGGAGACATGTTTGGCGAGGAGGACCGGCGGCGGGATCGTCGCATCCCCGTGGGCGTGACCGGGGAGGTGTACTGGACCGGTTCGGGGCAGACCACGCGAGTGGAAATCCATGACCTGGCCGCCGGCGGCTGTGCGCTGATGACCGGCTTCGAGGTGGATGCCGGGGTGGTGGTGATGGTGACGGTGCCGAGCCCCGATCCGCGCATCGAGAACCTGCAGCGGCGGGGACGGGTGCTGCGCTGTGACAGCGCGGATCCCGACCGCGAGGGCCGGCGCCGATGGCGCCTCGCGGTGGCCTTTGAAGAAGAACCCACGAGAGACGCGACACCATGACCGAATTGCGCAAGGCGGATGTCACCGGGCTGTCGGCCCTGGTCTATGACCTGGGGGAGCGGATGACTGCGCGCGGGCTGGTCATGGCCACGGTGGAATCCTGCACCGGGGGCGGGATTGCCCAGGCACTGACCGATGTGCCCGGCAGTTCGGCCTGGTTCGAGTGTGGCTGGGTGACCTACAGCAACGCAGCCAAGACCCGCCTGATGGGCGTGGACCCGGCGTTGCTGGAGGCCCATGGCGCCGTGAGCGAAGAGGTGGCGGCCGCGATGGCCACGGGCGGCCTGACGCACAGCGGCGCCGACCTGTCCCTGTCGGTCACCGGCGTCGCCGGGCCGGGCGGCGGTTCGCCGGACAAGCCGGTGGGCATGGTGTGCTTCGGCTGGCAGGCGCGCGACGGAGCCGTGCGCACCGAGACGCGGCATTTCGACGGCGAGCGCCACGAGGTTCGTCGCCAGGCCATGCTGCACGCCCTGGCCTCGCTGCTGGAGCACGAACTGGGCTGAAGCACGCGCCCGCGGAGCGGACCGTGGTGCGCGGAGGCCTACTTCGGTCCGAGCAGCAGCCAGGCGATCAGCCCCAGCAGGGGCAGGAACAGCAGGATCAGGATCCACAGGACCTTCACCACCGGGCCGGCGGGACTCTGTGCGGTCCGGACAATCGCCCAGATGATGATCAGCAGCCAGACAAGGCCCAGAATGCCGGTGATTTCAATGCCCATGCGGTGCTCCGGTAGCGGCGTGAATCGTGTCTCGAGCGCACGGATATCACGTGCAGGGCCGGGACACCAGCCCGCCGGGGCGATGGTCTATACATAAAAGTTACCAAAGGGTGCCGGCGGCACGGGAGGTATGGTCATGCAGAGGATTCCCGCAACGTCGGGTTCGGGTGCTCCCCCGGATCCGGGGGCTCCGACGAGGCGAGCGGAAGAGCGCGACAGCGAGACCGGCGACGAGGGCACGCCGACGGCCGCCGTCCGGAGCCCGAGCATGCACGAAGGCGTGGAGGTCTGGTGCGACTGTTGCTCCTGCGAGGCCGAGCCCTACTGGCTTGCGGTGGCCGCGGACCTGGGAATCGATCCGGACTGAGCCGTCCGAACTGCCGAGAGGGAACCATGAGAAAGGGGTCAGTGCCCGACCGCGGGTCCGGCGCGCCCGTCCGTCGGGTGTCGGGGCATGCGGGGGCATCGGCATGAAGATCTGGGTGGACGCGGACGCCTGTCCGGTGGTCATCAAGGAGATCCTGTTCCGGGCCGCGAAGCGCACCGGGGTGGCGATGACCCTGGTGGCCAATCAGCCGGTGCGCACGCCGCCGTCGAAGCTGATCGACTCGATCCGGGTGGGCAGTGGCTTCGACGTGGCGGATAACGAGATCGTGCGGCGGCTCGAGGCGGGTGATCTGGTGATCACCGCGGATATCCCGCTGGCGGCCGAGGTGATCGAAAAGGGCGGCGAGGCGCTCAACCCGCGGGGCGAGCTCTATACCCGCGACAATATCCGCGAGCGCCTGAGCATGCGCGACTTCATGGACACCCTGCGCTCCAGCGGGGTCGACACCGGCGGGCCGGCGGCACTGGGCCCGCGCGACCGTCAGGCCTTCGGCAATGCCCTGGACCGCTGGCTGGCGCGTAACGTGTCCCGGATGTGATCGCCCGTTCACCAGAATGCCTTGAGGCGACGCTGATCAATGTGCGGGTTCGGGAGCGGCATCATGCAGGCGGAGTGCTTGCGGCCTGCATGAATCGGTGCCGAGGCGGTTTGACCGTGGCGCGTGCCGGTTGGATACTTTGACCCGGGTCACAGATGGATGTGTGCGGTGCGACGGGCCGCGGCGGGAGAAATATGGCGGACTGGGGCTACGGGCTGCGCGCAAAATCCGTTCTGGCGCTGGTGCTTGCCTGTCTGGTGGCCCTGCTGCCGCTGAGCCTGCTGGGCTGGCAGGTGGTGGATAACGTCCGCGGGCATTTCGGCGAGGCATACGCGGTCAACATCACGCAGCTGAACGCGCAGAACATCCTGGCGCCGGTGTCGCGCGAGCTGGCGCTGTCCAGGCGGCTCGCGGATTCGGTGCTGGCCGAGGACTGGCTGCGCGACGAGGACGACGGCGAGCTCCGGGAGCGCTTCTTCCGCGAGGCACAGCGCTACAAGGACGACTTCCGCGACGGCAATTACTTCCTCATCTCGGCGGACAGCCGGCGCTACTACACCAACGACGGCGATACCGACTACAGCGAGTCGGCCCGCTACACCCTCGATCCGGACAACCCCGATGACGACTGGTTCTTCGCCACGATGGCGCAGGAAGAGTCGTTCAACATCAACGTGAACCCGGATGAGGAACTGGAAGTCACGCGGGTCTGGATCAACGTGCTGGTGGAGGATGACGAGGGTGAGCGCCTGGGGCTGGCCGGCACCGGGCTGGATCTCGATCGGTTCCTGGAACAGTTCCTGTCCATTCCGGAGGCGGGTGTGACGCCTATGATCCTGGACCGCGCCGGGGCCATTCAGGCGCATCCCGATCCGGAGCAGATCGCCTTTGGTTCGGCCGCGCGCGAGGCGGGCCTGGACGAGACATTGCCGCGCCGCCTGGGCGGCGAGCAGGAGGAGGCCCTGCGCGGGGCGATGGATCGGGCGGAGGCTGCGCCGGGTGAGGTCGAGCTGAAGCGGGTGTCGCTGGAAGAAGGGGAACGCCTGCTTGCGCTCACCTTCGTCGAGGAGCTGGACTGGCACGTGGTGAGTGCGGTGGACCTGCAGGTCGCCCGGGTGGTCGAAGGCCCGTGGTTCCGGCTGGCGGTCGTGGCGCTGGTGCTGACCCTGGGCGTGCTGATGCTGGCATTCGCCTACGGGGTCGACCGCGTGATCCTGCGGCCGCTGCGTCAGCTGAGCCATTCGGCCCGGGCAATGGCGGACGGGGACTACGCGGTGTCGCTGCCCTCGCCGGGGCGCGACGAGGTGGGCGACCTTACACGTGCATTCGACTCGATGGCCACGCAGATCCGCCATCACACCGAGGAGCTGGAGGACAAGGTTAGTCAGCGCACCCGGGAGCTGGAGGATGCGAACCGGGCGATGGCGGCGACCCAGAAGAAGATCAACGATTCCATCGACTACGCCGGGCTGATCCAGCGCGCGCTGCTGCCGGACAGTCAGCTGCGCAACACGCTGGGACAGGATCATTTCGTATTGTGGCACCCGCGCGACGGCGTGGGCGGCGATTTCTATCTGTTCCGGGCCGAGGAGGGGCGCTACCTGATCGGGGTGGTGGACTGCGCGGGTCACGGGGTCCCGGGGGCGTTGATGACCATGCTGGCCCGCGCGGCGTTCGACGACGCGATGAACCGCCGGGGGCTCGACTCGCCGGCGGGGCTGCTCCACCATGCCGATGACGTGCTGCGGGAGATGGTGCGCCAGTCGGAGATGCCGTCTTCGGTCGCCACGAATCTGGACGCCGGGCTGGTGCTGGTGGAACCCCGCGAGGGACGGCTGCGCTTCGCCGGAGCGCGCATCGGACTGTACTGGAGCGATGGCGACGCGGTGGAGGAGCTGGGTGGCGGCCGTCGTGCGCTGTGTGACCGGCGCAAGGGCGAATACGAGGATCAGGAGGTGGTCACCGCGCCTGGCCGTACCTGGTACATGGTGACCGACGGATATCTGGACCAGGCCGGCGGGGAGCTGGGCTTCGGTTTCGGCAACGAGCGGTTCGCTGAACTATTGCAGCGGCATGCGGGTCTGCCGATGGCGGAGCAGGCCCGGGCTATCGAGGCGGCCCTGAGCGAGTATCAGGGCGAGTACCAGCAGCGCGATGACATCACCGTGCTTGCCTTTCGTGTGGAATGAAGCGGAGAACCCTGGATGAACCAGTTCGACCTCTATGGCCTGCGTCAGCACTTTCAGACTCAGCGCATCCTTCTCTGTTTCAACGGTCCGATTTCACGTAGCCTGATCGAAGAGATCGGCAACGCCCTGAAGAACTACATGGAGGCGGAGCGGATCGAGGCCGACGCGGTCACCGATGTCTTCGCCATCTACATCGAGATGACCCAGAATATCCGCCACTACGCCACCCGCCAGGGTTACGGCGAGACCGACGCCGCAGCCACCGTGGTGATCGGGACCGACGAGTCGGGACGTTACGTGATCGAGGCCGGCAACCGGGTCGAGCCCGCCGATGGTGAAGTCCTGACGGCCCAGGTTCGGGAACTGGCCGCGATGGACGCGGCCGAACTCAAGGCCGCCTACAAGAAGCAGCTGCGTGCGCCGCGGGACGAGGCCGGTGCCAGCGGTGCCGGTCTGGGGCTGATCGACATGGCGCGGCGGGCCAGCGCGCCGCTGGTGGCGGAACTGAAAAACGATGAAGGGGGTCAGGCCTTCTTCAGCCTGAGGGCGGTCGTCGGACCGCGTGGCGATGATTGACGAAGAAGCACGGGAAGACCAGATGACGGATCTCGAGATTGCAAAGACCCAGTCCACGCCGTCGATCGTCACTGATGGCGACGACGGCGTGTTGCAGATGTCAGGAGATTCGTATCCCGAGAACTCCTACGAGTTCTTCAGCCCGGTGATCGAATGGGTGCAGCGGCAGCTCGACAGGGATCGGAAGCTGCGTCTGGAACTGCGCCTGATCTACCTCAACACCAGCTCGGTGCGGGCGATGCTCGACATCTTCGACATGCTGGAGGAGGCCCATGGCTCCGGCGCGGAGGTGTCGGTGGTCTGGTACTACGATCCCCGCAACCGGCGGGTCGCGGATCTCGCGGGGGAGTTTCAGGAGGACTGCAGCTTTCCCTTCGAGATCACCGCGGAGGAGCCGGCCTGATGTCGTATCGCCCGGATCCGGCCGCGGCCGAGTCCGCGCTGATCGAGGAGGTGGCCCGACTGCTCGAAGATCCGGCGCACCGGGATAATCCCCTGCGCCAGCCACTGGCGCAATTGCTCGAACTCTCCACCCATCAGCATGAACGCATGGAACGCCTGATCCGGATCTCGGACGGATTTCAGGGCGTGGCGCGGGACCAGCACGAGTCCCTGCTGGCCAGCTACGATCGTCACCTGCGTCGGCTGGAGAAGCTGGTACGGATCTCGGATCGCTACCATGAAAGCATGCGGGAGCTGAGCGAGAGCCTGCAGGAGGCAGCGCTCACCGACCAGCTTACCGGGGTGGGCAACCGCCATTATCTCAACGAGCGTCTGCGCGAGGAGGTGGAGCGCGCGCGGCGCGGGGGGCGTCCGCTGAGCCTGGCCTTGGTCGACCTCGACCGGTTCAAGCGGGTGAACGACCGTTTTGGCCACGATGTCGGCGATCGGGTGCTGAGCCGGGTGGCGGAGACCATCCGCGACGAGCTGCGCGCCAGCGACATCTTTGGCCGCTGGGGTGGCGAGGAATTCCTGCTGCTGTTTCCCGAGTCCGATCCGGAGGATGCGGCGAACGTATGTCGCCGCATCCTCGAGGCCCTGCGGAACATGGGCCCGCTGGACGACATGGGCGTGGAGCCCGTGACGGCCAGTATCGGCGTGTCGCGGGTGGACCCCGAACGGGGCTACTCGGAGGCGATCAGCCGCGCCGACGATCTGCTCTATCAGGCCAAGGCCCGGGGCCGGAACCGTTACGTGCAGGACGGGGACCAGGGCGGGGACACCGTCGCGAACGCCCGCAGCTGAGCGGCCGCGGGCCCGTCCCTCGGTTCAGGGCAGTTCCAGCTGGGTGTATGGTCCGTGTTCGACGATCTTGTCGTCGTCGAACTCGAAGGGTGCTCCATGGCGTCCTCGTTCCAGTGCAGAACCAGGGCATCGCGCCCCTCCACCTCCAGGAGTTTTGTTTCACCCGTGGGTTCGCCCTGCAGGGTGGAGCTGTCGATGCGCCTTCATTTGGAGGGGTGCCCGGCGCCGTGCGGGCCTGTGGCATGATGGACCCCGAGTGTTGGAGGGCATGCGATGAAGTGGCAAGTACTGGCGGTGTTCGCGGGCCTGGCGCTGGTCTGCGCCCCGGTGGCGGCCTCGGACCGCGAGGATCCGGCGGAGCTCGACGGGGTCGCTGTCGAGGAGGTGGTGGAGGAGGATGACGGCGAGGAGGACGCGCTGTCGTTCGACCAGCATCGGGCGGTGGAATTGCTGGGCGAAGCGAGCCGGCACTTCGACGAGCTGACCGAGCTGCCGGAAAGCCGCTGGCTGCGGCGCGATCAGCAGAGCGCCCGGGAGGACATCGACGACCTGATCGATGACGCGCTGGAGGTCATGGACGTGCCCGAGATCGTGTCCATGCGTCGCCAGTACCGGGAGTTGGAAGACCGGATCATGACCGAGCAGGAACGTCGGGCCGATCTGCGCGAGGAGCGGATGTTCGCGCCGGATACGGATGCCAGCACGCTCGCTCGGTTCACGCCCACTGAGACCCTGCGCGAGATGACCGCCCGCACGCGCGGTGACTTCGACCGGCTGATCGAGGCGCGCGAACGCAACATCGCCGCCTACGAGGAGGAACTGGAGACGCTCAAGGGCGAGATGGCCGCGGCGCTGGAGGGTGTGGGGCTGTCCATGCCGCCGGATCAGCTGGAGCTGTGGATGAGCTCGGCGATCGGCGACGACGTGGTGTCCATGGCGGTGGTGTTTCGCAGCATCCGCACGCTGACGCAGCGTCTCGAGGAGCTCACCCGCGAGAGCGGGGAAAATCTCAATGTGGCCGGTCGTTACTACGGCATGGTGGTGATCCTGCATCGGCTGGTGGTGACCATGCAGGAGCGCTTTGTCGAACGGGTGGACGAGGAGATCGTGCCGCGCCTGGAGGCCTACCGCGAAGAGGCCGACGAGATCATCGCCGAATCGCGGGAACTGATCCGCGAGGGCGGGCACCGGGACAGCCTGGAGTCCAATATCGCGGCCAACGAGCTGACCCGACAGGCGATCGACCTGTACCTGGAGGTGGTGACCGGCCAGCGCGAACAGGTGGCCGAGGCGCTGGAGATCAGCCGTTACGAGAAGCAGGTAGCGGTCAATACCTACCGGACCGTGCAGCTCAGCGCCAACGTGGCGGATCTGATCCGCGATGGCCTGGACACCTTCGAGACCCTGTCCGAGCTGCAGGTCCCGGAAACCGCGGAATTCCGCAACGACAAGATCCGCGAGGAATTCCGCCGTCTGACCGAAAGGCTGGAACGGTGAGCGGCAGGAAGACCTCCCCGACGTGCAACGCGTCCTGACCCTGTCCCGTCCCCTCAGCCTCGCGGCTGCTGGCGCACCCACAGGTGGGTGGCGCCGATCACTGCCGCCGGGACCAGCAGCAGGTTGACCACCGGCACCATCGCCAGGACCGTCGTGCCGGCGCCGAACGCGAGGGTCTCCGGACGGCGCCGGCCCAGACCCTTGCGGATCTCGGCAAAGGTGAACCCGTCGTTGGCCTGCGGCGGCTCCTGGAACTCCACCGCGAGGACCCAGCTGCCGAACACGAACCAGGCGAGCGAGGCCAGCAGGTTGAGGCCGGGTATCACGGTAATCAGCAGCACCGGGATGAACAGCAGCGCGTAATAGCCGAACTTGCGCAGGGCGGTGGCCGTGGCGTGGCCCATCTCGCCCGCCAGCGAGCGCGCGGACTGGCGCGGTTCGTGGCCGAGGCCCCGGGCGGTGCGGTAGGCCAGCGGTCCGGAGAAAGGGCTGGCGATGATGGCGGCCAGGGCCACCGCGGAGACCCCGAAGCCCACCAGCAGGGTCAGCACGAACAGCGGCCAGAGCAGCCAGGCGAGCCAGTCCCAGCCGGCCGGCAGCCAGGTGTCCAGCAGGATCTCGAAGCCGAATCCGGCGGCGATACCGACCCCGATGATGACCGCGATGTTGATCAGCAAGGGCCCGATGACCAGGCCGCGCAGGCCCGGGTCGAACACGCGCGCCAGCCCGCGAAACGGCGCGAGGAACGCGAACAGGGCGTTCATCCCGCCTGCCACTGGGCCAGCCATTGGGGAATCTCTGCGGCGGGCATCGGGCGTGCGATGCCGTAGCCCTGGACGACCTCGCAGCCGAGTTCCCGCAGGCGCTCGCCCTGCTCGGGGGTTTCCATGCCTTCGGCGATGATCTGTCGCTGGAACACCTGGGCGAGCTGGATGATGCCTTCCAGCAGGGCGAGGTCGTCGGGGTCCTCGAGCATGTCGCCGACAAAGCTGCGGTCGATCTTGACCACCTGCACCGGGATGCGCTTGAGGTAGGAAAGCGACGAGTAGCCGGTGCCGAAGTCGTCCAGCGAGAACTGCACGCCCAGCGTGGCGCAGCGTTCGATCACGCGCGAGACGTGGGCGAGGCTGGCGAGGGCGCTGGATTCGAGGATCTCCAGTTCCAGGCGGTTGGCGGGCAGGTCGGGGAAGCGTCCGAGCAGCCCGGCGATCTGCTCGGCGAAATCCGGTTCCTGCAGGTGCAGCGCGGGGACGTTCACGCTGACCGGCAGGTGGATGCCGCCTGCCTGCCAGGCACTGACCTGCGTGAGGGCCTGTTCCATGACCCAGCGGCTGACATCCACTTCCAGCGGCTGTTCCAGCAGGTCGTCGAGGAAGGCGCCCGGGGGCAGCAGTCCGCGTTCGGGATGTTGCCAGCGGATCAGGGCCTCCGCGCCCATGACCTCTCGGGTACGCAGGTTCACCTTGGGCTGGTAGAACAGCACGAACTCCTCGCGTTCCAGCGCGAGCTTCAGCCGTTCGAGGGTCTCGTGGCGATCGCGCAGGCGACGATCCCCGGCGGCGTCGAAGAAGTACGGCCGGTTCTTGCCCTGCAGCTTGGCCTGGTAAAGGGCCTGGTCGGCCTGACGCAGCAACTGTTCGCCGTCCACGTCCTCGTCGGCCTGCGGATAGGTGGTCACGCCGATGCTGGCATTGCAGCTCAGGTTCTGCCCGTCGATCCGCATCGGCCGCTGCAGCGTGCGCAGCAGCTCGTCGATCAGGGCGCGGCACTGCTCGTCGCTGTCGAGGTTGACCAGGACCAGGACGAATTCGTCGCCGGCCAGCCGGGCCACGGTGTCGCCCTCGCGGCGACCGGCCTCCAGCCGCCGGGCGAGTTCCAGCAGCATCCGGTCACCGGTCGCGTGTCCCAATTGCTCGTTGATGTCCTTGAAGTCGTCCAGGTCCAGGTACGCCACGCACACCCGGCGGCTTTCGCGCGTGGCGAGCTGCATGGCCTGGCGCAGACGGTCGAGCAGCAGGACCCGGTTCGGGAGTTCGGTCAGCGGGTCGTAATGCGCGAGGAATTCGAGCCTCTCCTGGTATTCCCGGCGTTCGGTGATGTCGGAGAACAGGCCCACGTAGTGCAGCAGCTCTCCGTGTTCGTCGCGTACCGCGCTGATGGTGCCCAGCTGCAGGTAGAGCTCGCCGTTCTTGCGCCGGTTCCACAGTTCGCCGTGCCAGTAGTCGTTTTCCCGCAGGTCCTGCCACATCCGGCGATAGAACGCTGCGTCCTGGCGTCCGGAACCGAGGATCGACGGGTTGTGACCCTCGACCTCTTCCGGTGTGTACCCGGTCAGCCGGGTGAAGGCCTCGTTGACCATCAGGATCCGGGACTGCGGGTCGGTGATGATGATCGCCTCGTTGGCGCTGGTGAACACGCTGGCGGCGAGTTTCTGGCGTTCCCGCGCCCGCTTGTGTTCGCTGATGTCGCGGAACAGGGTGACCGCGCCGGTCCGGACCCCTTCCTGGTACAGCGGCCGGCTGGAGACCTCCACCGGGATCAGGCGGCCATCCTGATGGCGGAAGGTTTCCTCGCCCTCGAAAACCTGCCCCGTGGTCACGCGCTGGCGGATGGGGCAGTCGCGCTCATCGGGGTACAGGTTGCCCGCGTGACGATGGAACCGGGTGTGGGCGTCCTTGCCCAGCAGGTCCTCCGGCCGATAGCCCAGGATCTCGCTGGCCGCGGGGTTGATGAAGGTGATGCGGCCCGCCTCATCCTGGGCGTACAGGCCCTCGGCCATGGTGTTGGTGATGGCCTGCTGGTAGGCGCGCTGGTTGCGCAGACGTTCACGGGAAGTCACCAGCCGCAGCAGCAGGAGCAGGGCCAGGCCGATCAGCAGCGTGGCGCCCAGCGCGGCGGCGGCGAATTCGCGCCGGAACACGCCGGTCAGCGGGTCCGGGGTGTAGGCGACCACATAGGCCACGCGGTCCCCGGCCGGATCGGTGATCGGCAGCAGATTGGCCGCCCAGGTCGCGCCCTCCAGCCCGACGGAGAGCACCCCTCGCGCCCCCGCATCGATCGCCTCGGCGGTGCGCGGGTCATCGGCCAGCTGCTGGCTGATCGCACGGATCTCTTCCGACGGCGGCCGGGGCGAGTCGGGAAACACCAGACTGGTGTCCTCGATGACGTAATCCGGGTGCAGGCAGGAGGTCTCGTACAGCGAGAGGAAACCCGGCGGCACCTTGTCCTCCACTGCGTTGCGCCGCAGGATCAGCTGGAACTCCCGGGTTTCGTCCAGCTCGTTCATCATCTCGCGGACGTAGCGAAACGGGATGCTGAACTCCACGCTGCCGACGAATTCGTCCCCGTCGTGCAGCGGATAGACATAGCGAAAACCGGACAGCGAGCGCCCGGTCTCGAACCCGGCCGCCGGTTCCCGGGTGCGGTGAACTTCGCGGATCAGTGGTCGCGTCGCGTACAGGTCATCACCGTGGTATTCCGGCGAGAAAAAGCGCAGAAAGCTGATTCCCCCGGCGGTGTGGAAATGCAGTTGCCGCAGTTCGCCTTCGCGCAGGCGGTCATAGGTTGGCCACAGGGTGCGATACAGCCGCCCGCGCAGGCGGGCGCGCTCCGCCTCGTCCTCGGCCTGCTGGCCCGCGCGCAGCAGTTCCACGACCTCGGTGCGATTGACCGCTTCGCGGAAGTACGCCTGCGCGGCGAGGTCAAAACTGTTGACCGCGGCCTGGTAGGCGGTGTCGAGCGTCGCGGTCTGGCGCTGTTCGTGCATGCCTGCCTTGTCCTGCCAGTTCAGATACAAAAACAGCAGGACGAGCACCCAGGCCGCCGCGGCCAGCAGCCAGATGACGCGGCGATCCAGGGTCATGGTGCGGGGGCCGTCAGGTCGGGGAGTCCGAGCTCGGGAATCGCGACCTCGCCGTGCAGCCGCCGTACCGCCGCGTAATCCTCATCGTCGACCGCCTGCGCGCCGTAGCGCAGGCTTTCGCCCCATTCGGCCATACGTTCGGCGTCCCGGGCCGATTCTGCGGGCCGCAGACGAACCAGCGCCTCGCGCAGTTCCTGCAGCCGTGCGTCGCTGACGGTATCGCGATTGGCGACCAGAGCGAAGCCGGGCAGCGGTTCGCTCTCGGCCACCGTCACCAGGCCCAGGTGCGCATAATTGCGCGCGATGTGTGTTTTCAGTCCCCCGGCGAGGGCCTCGCCGCGCACGACGGCCAGGGCCACGTCGTCGTGGTGGCCGAGGTAGCGGTAGTCGGTGGCCGCGAGCCGGGTGCCGCCGTCGCGCAGCAGGTGCGCGGTGGCCAGATAGCCGCAGGTGGACAGGGGCTGGGTCAGTGCCACCGGCTGGTCGGTCAGATCGTCCAGCGGGCGGCGCTCGTCGGCGAACATCACCACCGAGCAGGTGTACTGCGCCTCACCTCCGGGTTCGCGGAAGGCCACCACCGGTGTGGCCTCGGGGTAGCGGGCGCGCAGCGAGACATAGGGCAGGGGACCCAGATAGGCCAGGTCCACCGTGCCGTTGTGGAAACGTTCGAGGATCTCGTCGTAGTCCGTGGCGTAGCGGATCTCGAAATCGACCTCCAGTTCCTGGCTCAGGTACTCGAGCATCGGCTGCGTCTCGCGCATCACCGTTTCCGGATCCTGCATCGGCAGCGGGGCAAACTGCAGGGTCCCGGCGAAGGCCAGACCGGGCAGCAGCCCGCACAACAGAAGCGGGATCCGGAAAAGTCGTGCGTTCAGCATGGACACAGGCTAACACTACTTCGGCGATGCGACGGCCAGGCAGGCGGCGCGTGCCCCGTGGCGTTGGATCACGGTCCATTCCTCGATGTACAGACCGGCGGCATCCAGCTGGGCGCGAAAGTCTTCCTCGTAGGTGACGCGGCCGAAGTCGATGCTGGTAAGCCTGCGCAGGGCGGGCTTGAGACGCTCCAGCATCGGTGACGGGCGCTGCTGGATGGTCTGGGTGAAGTAGATCCGGCCGCCGGGGCGCAGCAGGCCGGCACAGTGGCGCAGGGCCGCCCCGGGATCCGGCAGCAGCATGAAACTGGCGGAGAAATACACCGCGTCGTAGGGGCCGCCGGTGTGCTCGTAGACCGATTGCCGGTGCACCGTGACCCGGGCGGACACAGGCGATGCCGCCAGCCGCTGCTGCGCGCGTTCGACGTAGTCCGGGTCGATGTCGATCCCCGTGATCGCGAGCTCCTTGCGGGTGACGGCATCGGCGTTCGCCAGCAGTGCGCCGGCGGTACCGATCCCGACGTCCAGCAGGGCCACCCGCGGCGGCACGCGCTCCAGAACCGCGGCGTACCAGCGCGCGGTCATGCGCAGGATCAGGCTGTCGTAGATGCGGCTTCGCAGCATGGAGCGTTCGAACCGTCCGATCACGGGTAGCCATGCAGGATACCGGACCCCGCAGCGCGCCGTGGACCCCCTGCATCGGGACCATGCCCCAGTATGGTGCGAGGTCTTGGAAGACGTCCCCTCATTATTTCATTTAAGTTTCAAGTTTCCGGGGCGTTAAATAACTCACAAAACTCGGGGCCGGCCGGATTCCGGTCAGTCGACCAACGGGGGGATACCATGCAATGGCTCGCCAATCTCAAGCTGCGCACCAAACTGGGGCTCGCCTTTGGCGTGGTCCTGCTGCTGATGCTGGCCATGGCCTTCACCAGCCTCACCGGTGATCGCTACACCACGGCGCAGTATGAAGCCGCGATGGATCGCATGGAGGACGTGCAGTTCCAGATCCAGATGGAAAGCCAGCATGTCCAATGGGCGCTGGATCTGTCGCAATCCTTGCTGACGGGCAGCGAGTTCACCGGCGAGCTGGATCATACCCAGTGCAACTTCGGCCAGTGGTACTACGATTTCCAGGATTCCGAGGCCTACGAGATGGCCAGCCCGGAGTTTCAGCGGGCCTTCGACCGCCTGGAACAGCCGCATTACAACCTGCATGCCAGCGCGCACGCGGTCACCGATGCGGTACGTGACGGCGATGACCGCGAGGCCGAGGCGACCTACAGCCGCCAGACCCTGGCCCATCTGGAGTCCATGGAAGAAGGTCTGCAGAACATGCAGCGGGTACTGACCGCGGAAAGCGAGGCGATGACCGAGGCGGCCCGCAGTGCTCAGGTGCGTGCGGCGGGCATCATGATCGGCACCTCCGGGGTGGCCATTCTCGCCGGGGTGTTGATGGCGGTGCTGCTGGCCGGTTACCTGGTGCGTGCGATCGATGCCCTGCGGGCGCGAGCGGTGGAGATGGCGGACGGCGACCTGCGCGGCGATCCGCTGCCGGTCAAGGGGTGTGACGAGATCGGCGTAGCCACCGAGGCCTTCAACACCATGGAGAACGACATGCAGAGCCTGGTCCGACAGGTGGTGGACTCAGGCGAGCAGGTGGCCTCGGCGACCGACCAGCTGGCTGCGGTGGCCGAGCAGACCCGCAACGGCGTGGCCAGCCAGAAGGAGGAGACCGATCAGGTCGCCACCGCGATGAACGAGATGTCGGCGACGGTGGCCGAGGTGGCCAGCAATACGCAATCGGCGGCGGATGCGGCGGGGGCCGGCGATCAGGCGGCGACCGAGGCCAACGCGACCACGCGCCAGACCGCCGATGCGGTGGATCGCCTGTCGTCCGAGATCCATTCCTCGGCGGATGCGGTGCGCGAGGTGGCCGAGAAGAGCGAGGAGATCGGCCAGATCCTGAACATGATTCAGGAGATCACCGAGCAGACCAATCTGCTGGCCCTGAACGCGGCGATCGAGGCGGCGCGGGCCGGCGAGGCCGGGCGGGGTTTCGCGGTGGTGGCCGACGAGGTGCGCGTGCTGGCCGGTCGTACCCACGAATCCACCGAACGCATCGGGTCGATCATTACTGGCCTGCAGAAGGGTGTGAAGACCGCCGTGGGGGCGATGGAAACCAATGAAAACAGTGCCCGCGGCGTGGTGGACGAGGTCCACGGCGTGCGCGATCGCCTGGAGCAGCTCAGTCAGTCGATCCGCACCATCGACGAGATGACCACCCAGATCGCCAGCGCCGCCGAGGAGCAGAGCACCGTCTCCGAGGAGATCAACCGCAATGTGCAGAACATCAGCACGGTCGCGGACGAGAGCCTCAATGCTTCCAGCCAGGTGGCGACGGCCAGCGAGCAGCTTTCGCGACTGGCTTCCGAATTGCGCCAGCGTGTGGAGCGCTTTCGGGTGTAGGATAAGACGGGTTGAACGGTGGAAGGCCGGAGGCCCGCATGCCCACAGAAGGGACAGAAGGGGACGCCAGGGAACGGATCCGGAGAAGGCCCGCGGTCGCATGGGTGGTCGCGGGCTTTTTTGTGCTTGCGGGATGCGGCGTCGACGTGCCGCAGGACGAGCGGACCGTGCTGCATGTCGGGCTGTACGAGAACGAGCCCAAGATCTACACCGATGCCCGGGGGCAGCCGGTCGGGCTGTTCCCGGTGCTGCTGGAGGCCCTGGCCGAACGCGAGGGGTGGCGCCTGGAGTATCGGGACTGCCAGTGGGCCGAATGCCTGGCGCAGCTGGAGCAGGGCGAACTGGATCTGATGCCGGATGTGGCCCTGACCGGGGAGCGCGAGCAGCGGTTTCGTTTCCACGAGGTGCCGGTGGCGCAGTCATGGAGCCAGGTGTACGCCCCGCGCGACGTGTCGGTGCGCTCGCTGGAGGATCTGGCGGAGCGGCGGGTGGCGGTGCTCGAGGACTCGGTGCACGAGGACTGGCTGTCGTCGGCGGAAGAGGGGGCACGTCTGGTGCGGCGCGAATCCCTGGACGGGGTGCTGGCAGCGGTGGACGAGGGGACCGCGGATCTTGCAGTGAGCAACAATTTCCACGGCGGACGGCACGCGGCCCGGCATGGTCTGTTCGAAACGCCGCTGTCCTTCGACCATACCGGACTTTATTTCGCCGCCTCGCCCACGCTGGATCCGGCCGTCCTGGAGGCCGTGGACGGCCATCTGGCGACCTGGAAGGGTACGCCCGATTCGCCCTATCACCGTGCCATGGCGGAAACGCTGAGCCCCGAGGTGCGGGGTGTGTTACCGGCCTGGGCCCTGCCGGTGATGGGTGTCTTCGCGGGCGTGGCGGTGGCCCTCGGGGGGCTGGTGCTGACCCTGCGCTGGCAGGTGCAGCGGCGCACGCGCGAGCTGGAGCGCGCAAGCCGGCGTTTCCGGCACCTGCTGGACAGCTCCCCGGTGGTCATTTATTCGCTGCCTCCCGATACGCGCGACCTGACCTGGGTCAGCGGCAATCTTGCGTCGCTGTTCGGGTGTTCGCCGGAAGAGGCCCTGCAACCCGACTGGTGGCGCGAGCATGTCCACGCGGAGGACCGCACGCTGGCCCGGCGGGCGCGCGAACAGGCGCGGGAACAGGGGCATGCAGTGGTCGAGTACCGGTTGTTCGATGCACAGGGGCGGGTGCGACGCGTGCGCGACGAAATGCAGCGGGTCCCTGTGCACAACGGGCGCGGGGAGGCACGCGAGGAGATCATCGGCAGCTGGACCGATCTGACCCAGACCTTCGAGCAGCGCGAGCAGTTGCGGCTGCTGAGCCATTACGACACCCGGACCGGTCTGCCCAACCGGGCCCTGCTGCATGACCGTATCGGGCACAGCATCGAACTGGCGATGGGCCTGGACGGTGCGACCCGGTTGCTGGTGCTGCTGGATCTGGACCGGTTCAAGGGGCTGAACGAGACCCTTGGCACGGCGCTGGGGGATCAGCTGCTGCTCGGCGTGGCGCAGCGGCTGTCGCAGTATGTGGCGGCGCAGGATACGGTGGCGCGCTCCGGGCCCGACGAATTCGGTCTGTTGCTGGAAGCCCCGGCCGCGGGCGCGGCGCGGGAAGAATGGCTGAATGGTCTGCTGGCCGAGCTGCGCCGGCCCTTCGAGCTGGCCGGGCGTGCACTGCGGATCACGGTCAGCGCGGGCTGCGCCGAATTTCCCCGTGATGGCGCGACCACCTAGGAGCTGTTCACGGCCGCGGAACTGGCGCTGGACGAGGCGCGGCGTGGTGGGGGGGATCGCTGGGAGGTCTATGTCACCGGGCTGGGGGAGCGGACTTCGCGACGCACGCTGCTGGAGCACGACCTGCGCGAGGCCCTGGTGCGCGAGGAATTCGAACTGTTCCTGCAGCCGCAATACGGTCTGGATCCGTTCGTTCTGACCGGGGTCGAGGCCCTGGTGCGCTGGGAACATCCGGAGCGGGGAAGGCTCTCGCCCGGCGAATTCATCCCTCTGGCCGAAGAGACCGGGCTGATCGGAGCGATCGACCGCTGGGTACTGGACCGGGCCTGTGCGCATCTGGCCACGCGCGATGCCGAGGGAAGCCACGTGCCGCGCATGGCCGTCAACCTGTCGGTGATGGAGCTGGAGGGCGGCGAGCTGACGCCGGTGGTGCGCGAGGCGCTGGAGCGTCATGGCCTCCAGCCCCATCGGCTGGAGCTGGAGGTCACCGAGACCATGCTGATGACCAGTCCGGAGGCCGCGATGGCCGAGCTGGGCCGGCTCAAGGCCCTGGGCGTGGCGCTGGCGATGGACGATTTCGGCACCGGCTATTCCAACCTGGCGCTGCTCCACCGCATGCCGCTGGACCGGCTCAAGCTGGATCAGTCGCTGGTGCGGGAAATCGGCCGTTCCGGTTCCAGCGAGGACATCATCCGCGCCATCATCGCACTGGCGCGAACCCTGGATCTGGAGGTGCTGGCCGAGGGCATCGAGACCGAGGCGCAGCGGGATTTCCTGCTGCGGGTCGGGTGCCGCGAGGGGCAGGGGTATCTGTGGTCCCCTCCGGTGCCGGCCGAGCAGTGCCCCTGCCGTGACTGAACCAGCCCGCGCTGGCTTGTAATGGGGCCGGGAAGGCCGTATGGTGGCGGATTACCGAACGCCTCGCCCGTCAGCGTCCGTTCACTTGATCGTTTCGATCCCCCCGATGTCGTCTTCCCCGATGGGTGCCCCTTGGCCGAGCGTTGAGCGGCGGGTTGCGCTGGAGCACTCATGTCTGACCAACCGACTTTTGCCGGCCTGAATCTGGCCGAACCCCTGCTGCGCGCGCTTTCCGCCGCCGGCTACACCCATCCAACGCCGATCCAGGCCGGGGCGATCCCTGAAGTGCTGGCCGGTCGTGACCTGCTGGCCGCGGCCCAGACCGGAACCGGCAAGACCGCCGGCTTCACCCTGCCGATCCTGCAGAAGCTCGCGGAAAATCCGCCGGCGCGCGCCGGCAACGGCCGTCCGCGCGCCCTGGTGCTGACCCCGACGCGGGAGCTGGCTTCCCAGGTTCACGATTCGGTGAAGACCTACGGCCAGCATCTGGAGCAACGCTCCATGACCATCTTCGGCGGGGTGGGCATGAATCCGCAGATCCGCGCGCTGCGCAGCCGCATGGACGTGGTGGTGGCCACGCCCGGGCGCCTGCTGGATCACGCGAACCAGAAGACGATCGACCTGTCCGGGGTGGAGATCCTGGTGCTGGACGAGGCGGATCGCATGCTCGACATGGGCTTCATCCGCGACATCCGCA
Source organism: Thioalkalivibrio sp. ALE11 (assembly GCF_000381205.1). Taxonomy (NCBI): domain Bacteria; kingdom Pseudomonadati; phylum Pseudomonadota; class Gammaproteobacteria; order Chromatiales; family Ectothiorhodospiraceae; genus Thioalkalivibrio; species Thioalkalivibrio sp. ALE11. The sequence continues at coordinate 210,024 of NZ_KB906167.1, forward strand.
AGCTGATCGCGATGCTGCCGAAGAAGCGCCAGAACCTGATGTTCTCGGCCACCTTCTCCAATGACATCCGCAAGCTGGCCGATGGCCTGCTGACCGACCCGGCCTGCGTGGAAGTCGCGGCGCGCAACACCGCCTCGGAGAGCGTGGAGCAGAAGGTCCACCTGGTGGAAAGCCATCAGAAGCGGGATCTGCTGAGCCATCTGATCCGCAGCAACGACTGGGAACAGGTGCTGGTGTTTACCCGCACCAAGCACGGCGCCGACCGCCTGGCGGACAAGCTCACCAAGGACGGCGTTCAGTCGGCGGCGATCCATGGCAACAAGAGCCAGAACGCCCGCACCCGGGCGCTGGAACAGTTCAAGTCCGGCCGCGTGCCGGTGCTGGTGGCCACCGACATCGCCGCGCGCGGGCTGGACATCGACCAGCTGCCGCAGGTGGTCAATTTCGAGCTGCCCAACGTGCCGGAGGACTACGTCCACCGCATCGGCCGCACCGGTCGTGCCGGCTGTGAAGGTTCGGCGCTGTCGCTGGTCGGCGGCGACGAGCTGAAGCTGCTGGCCGGGATCGAGAAGCTGATTCAGCGTCCGATCGAGCGGATGGAGACCGACGGCTACGCGGCGCCGCAGCCGGTGGCGGATGACCGCCCCCGCCGCGGCCGTGGCAAGGGCAGTGGTGCTCCCCGTGGCAAGGGCAACGGAAATGGCGCCGGCAACCGTTCCGGACGCGGCGGCGGTGGTCCGCGTCAGGGGCAGGGCCGCGGCACCGAAGGCCGGGGCCGCGGTCAGGCCGCCTCCGGGCGCCGCTGACACGGTTTTCCCGGTGTCGCGGCGCGGCACCGGGGCATGCGGGGCGAGCGTCTTCCGTCCGCTCCCGAAGAAATGTGAAGCAGTACACGAAACGCACCTCCCGGGGTGCGTTTTTTCGTGGGCCTCAAGGCGGCTGGAGATTGGCCGTCAAAGGGATCAGGAACCGGAGGATGACGATGAAGATAAAGGGCCTGCGCCTCAAACTGATCCTGCTGGTGATCGCGGTCAGCACCATCCCGCTGTCCATCATGGGCGGGGTGACCTTCCACAGCATGAAGGGCCAGCTGCAATCCAGCCTGGAACAGACGCTGGTGAATGTCGGCGAGCAGGTGCAGGCGGCAGTCGACCGGCGGGTGCTGGATCATGGTCGGGCCCTGCGCAGCGTGGCCCGGGCGGATATCGACGATCCGGCCGATGCACAGGCCGCGCTGGAGGGCATGCGCGAGGAATATTCCGGCTTCCGCTGGGCCGGCCTGCTGGATGAAGACGGCGAGGTTCTGGCGGAAACCGGTGATGCGGGCGAGCTTCCGGGGGTTGGCAGCGAGGGTACCCGCGACGAAATCCTTGCCGCGGCGCGGGCCGGTGAACGTCTGCTGGATGTGGACGTCGAGGCGGATACGGCCGACGGGCGCTTTATCACCTACCTGGAGTCCCTGAACGACGGTCGGGTGCTGGCGGCCCAGCTGCCGATGGACGTGATCCGCGAAGTCTCCGATCGGGTCACGATCGGCGAGACCGGCCGGGTCACGCTGTTCAATGGCGACGGACGGCTGATCGGGCACCGCGACATGGGCCGCTTCGGCTATGACATGAGCGACTACGCCATCATGGAGTCGCCGGTACACCACCGCGAAGGCGACCCGGGCGGGGAGTTCCTCAGTGGCGACGGGGACCGCAAATGGGGTCTGACCGTGATGTTGCCGGAGGTGGCGCAGGAGTATGACGTCCACTGGGGCCTGATCGTCGACCAGACCCTGGGCGAGTTGTACGCCCCGGTGAACACGCTGTGGTGGCTGTTGTGGGGGCTCTGGGTGGTGGCCTTCCTGGTCGCCCTGGCCATTGGCTGGATCTACGCCGGGGTGCTGACCCGGCCGCTGGAGCGCCTGGCCACCGGCCTGGAGGCGGTAGGCAGCGGTTCGGCGGATCTGGGGTATCGCGTGGATATCGCCACGCGCGACGAGATCGGCCGCACCGGCAGTGCGTTCAACCAGGTGATGGAACGGCTGTCCGCCCTGATCGGCCAGGTGGCGGACGCCGCCGACGGCATCGCCGCGTCGGCGCGTCAGCTGGAAGGCCGCAGTGCGGAACTGAGCCGGGCGACCGGTGAGCAGCGCAGCGACGTGGAGCAGGTGGTCACCGCGATGAACCAGATGTCGGCCACCGTGCAGGAGGTCGCGAACAACACCCAGAGCACCGCGGAGCAGGCCGATCAGGCGACTCAGGCGGTGCATGGGGGGCGCGATGTGGTGACCACCACGCAGGAGACCATCAATGCCCTGGCCGGGGAGATCAACCGTTCGCGCGATGTGATCGACGATCTCAAGGGCGACAGCGACAACATCGGCACCATCCTGCAGGTGATCGAGGAGATCGCCGACAAGACCAACCTGCTGGCGCTGAACGCCGCGATCGAGGCGGCGCGGGCCGGGGAGGCCGGACGGGGCTTTGCGGTGGTGGCGGACGAGGTCCGGCACCTGGCGCAGCGCACCAACGACTCCACCGGCGAGATCCGCGGGATCATCGAGCGCCTGCAGGGCGCCGCCGGGCGCGCCGTGGAGGCCATGGATGCCAGTCAGCAGCAGGCCGAATCCAGCGTCGGCAAGGCCGACGAGGCCCGCAGTTCACTGGATGCCATCGACCAGTCGGTGAGCACCATCGACGACATGACCCGGCAGGTGGCCAGCGCCACCGAGCAGCAGAGCCAGGTCGCCGAGGAGATCAACCGCAACGTGCACCACATCAACGATCTGGCGGCGCAGAGTGCCGACGGCGCAACCGACATGCAGCAGGCGGTGGAGGCCCTGGAGGCCCTCGCCCAGCAGCTGCAGCAGGAGGTCGCCGGCTACCGACAGCAGGGCTGACGGGCCGCTACTCCGCCCCCAGGGCCCGGGCGTTCTCCGGGCCCCAGCCCAGCCTCACGCGGCCGGCATGTTCGATCACCGGACGGCGGATCAGGGTCGGTTTCTCCAGCATCAGGGCCAGTGCGCTGTCCTCGTCGAGGGCCTCGCGCTGTTCCTTCGGCAGCTGGCGCCAGGTCGCGCCGCGGCGGTTGATCAGGGCCTCCCAGCCCAGCTCCATGGCCCATTCCCGCAGCCGTTCGGGATCCAGCCCGTCCTTGCGGAAATCCACGAAGCGATAGTCCACGCCGGCCGCCTCCAGCGCCCGGCGTGCCCGCCGCACGGTGTCGCAGTTGGCGATGCCGTGGAGGACGACTTCAGACATCGCGCAGCAGTTCGTTGATGCCGACCTTGGCCTTTGTCTGCTCGTCGACGCGCTTGACGATGACCGCGCAGTACAGCGAGTACTTGCCGTTCTCCGCCGGCAGGGTGCCGGGGACGACCACGGCACCGGCGGGAACACGGCCGCGGATGATCTCGTCGTTCTCGCGGTCGTAGATGCGGGTCGACTGGCCGAGGTAGACACCCATGGAGATCACCGCGCCTTCCTCGACGATCATGCCTTCGACCACTTCGGAACGTGCGCCGATGAAGCAGTTGTCCTCGATGATGGTCGGGTTGGCCTGCAGCGGTTCCAGCACGCCACCGATGCCGACGCCGCCGGACAGGTGCACGTTCTTGCCGATCTGCGCGCAGGAGCCGACCGTCGCCCAGGTATCGACCATGGTGCCTTCGTCCACATAGGCGCCGATGTTCACGTAGGAGGGCATCAGCACCACGTTGGGGCCGATGTAGCTGCCGTGACGGGCGGTGGCCGGCGGCACCACGCGTACGCCGCCTTCGCGGAAGTCGCGGCTGGAGGTGTCGGCGTATTTGGACGCGACCTTGTCGTAGTAGTTGGTGAAGCCGCCCTTGATGAACTCGTTCTCCGAGATGCGGAAGGACAGCAGCACGGCCTTCTTCAGCCATTCGTTGACCACCCACTCGCCATCCTTCTTCTCGGCGACGCGGGCACGGCCGCTGTCGAGCATGTCCAGCGCCTCGTTCACGGCGTCGCGCACGCTGGTCTCGACGTTGCGCGGGCTGATCTCGGTGCGGCGCTCGAAGGCGGTTTCGATGGTGTTCTGCAGGTCCGACATGGTGACGTTTCCTTGTGGTCGATCGTAGATGAAAAAACGAAAGGAACGGGTGCGGGAGGATCGGCGGAGCTGATCAGCGATACAGCCCGACGATGCGCTCGGCGGCCTCGACACAGGCCTCGGGTTCGGCGACCAGCGCCATGCGCACATGACCGGCGCCCGGGTTGTAGCCGCTGTCGGGGTGGCTGCGGCCGAGATAGCGCCCGGGCAGCACGGTGACCCCGGCCTCCGCGTACAGCCGGCGGGCAAAGGCCTCGTCGTCGCCGTCCGGTACCCGCGGCCACAGGTAGAACCCGGCTTCCGGCGTGCTGACCTCCATCACCTCCTGGAGCTTCGGCACCACGCGGGCGAACTTCTCGGCATAGAGGTCGCGATTGGCCTCGACGTGGGCCTCGTCCGCCCAGGCCGCGCGGCTGACCGCCTGGGTCGGGGTCGGCAGGGTGCAGCCGTGATAGGTGCGGTACAGCGCGAAGCGTTCGAGGATTCCGGCGTCGCCCGCCACGAAGCCCGAACGCAGCCCCGGCAGGTTGGAGCGCTTGGACAGGCTGTGGAACGCGATGCAGCGCCGGAAGGTGTCGTTGCCCATGCGCGCGGCGGCGCCCAGCAGACCCGGTGGCGGATGGCCGCGCGGATGGTAGATCTCGGAATAGCACTCGTCGGCGGCGATCACGAAGTCGTGGCGCTCGGCCAGCTCGATCAGGGTCTGCAGCTGGTCCTCGGGGATCACCGTGCCTGCGGGATTGCCGGGGTTGCAGACATACACCAGCTGCACCGATTTCCACAGCGATTCCGGTACCTGCGAGAAGTCCGGAAGGCAGCCGCGCTCGGAATCCAGGTCGTAGAACGCCGGTTCGGCCCCGGCCAGCAGGGCCGCGCCCTCGTAGATCTGGTAGAACGGGTTGGGCATCAGCACACGGGACTCGGCGCGTGGATCGACCACCGCCTGGGCGATGGCGAACAGCGCCTCGCGGGTGCCCGCCACCGGCAGGATCTGGCGCTCCGGGTCGACCCCGTCGGGCAGGGTGAAGCGCTGCTGCAGCCACAGGGCGATGGTCTCGCGCAGGGCCGGGGCGCCGCGCGTGGTCGGGTAGTGGTTGTAGCCGCTGACCGCCGCTTGCAGCGTGGGCTCGACGAAGTCCGGCAGCGGGTGCCGCGGTTCGCCGATGGACAGCGCGATCGGATCCACGCCCCCGGGCAGCTCCAGATCGGCGAACAGCGCCCGCAGGCGTTCGAACGGATAGGGCTGGAGCCGGTCGAGGTCAGGATTCATCGCTTGCTCGCAGTGGGCCGGAAAACCGGTCAGTATACGGAATGAGGCCGGCACGTCCCAGTATTCCCCGCACCGGCCGGGGCCGGGTCGGGCGGGATCAGTAGACGGGCATGTTCAGGTCCACCTCGCGCGCCCAGGCGTCCACGCCGCCGCGCAGGTTGATGACGTGCGGGAAGCCGGCCCGTTCGAGAAATCCCGCCACCTGCTGGCTGCGTACGCCATGGTGGCAGATGACGACGATCTCGGCCTGCGGATCCAGTTCGTCCCGGCGCGACGGGATCTGGCCCATCGGCAGCAGGCGTGAGCCCTCGATATGGCAGTGCTCGAACTCCCAGGGTTCACGCACGTCCAGCAGCAGCGGCGGCGGGTCCGCCGTGGCGAGGTAGTCGTTCAGTTCCGGCGCGGTCATCTGGCGCATGCGGTCTCCGCTGTCGTGCCCGGCTTATCGGGGTGTCACGCGCAGGGTGTCCGCTCCCAGGGCCTGCATGCGACCGTCCACACGGATGGTCAGGGTGCTCTCGCCGGCTTCCAGCGCGGGGGCGCTGGCAACTCCTTCGGAGCGTGCCATCATCGGCTGCGGTCCGTGGCTGTGCTGGCGCGTGAGTTCCATCTCCAGCGGCCGCAGATGCGAGGCGCCGATGCTGCGCGCCATCGCCCGGGCCTGATCCGTCAGGTCCTCCACCGCATCGTCGATCATCTCGCGGCGTGCCTCCCGTTCGCGCTCGGCGGACACGCCGAAACGGATGCCGCTGACGGTGAGCTCGTGTTCCTGCTGCAGCTCGCCGACGCGCTCGGTGAGGCTGTCGAAGTCGCCGCCGCGCAGTTCCAGACTCTGGCGCACCTGCCAGGCGGTGATCCGGCTGCGGTCATTGCGGTCCTGGATCGCGCGGGTGCTGTAGTCGAGGGTCCGGGTGTCGATGTGTTCGAATGCCTCGAGGTGCGCCAGGGCACCCTCCATTCGCTGATTGACCTGGGCGGCGGCATCACGCGCTTCGGGCGCGCGGGCCTCGGCCACCAGGGTGGCGATCATGCGGTCGTTCTCGACCTGACGCTCGGCGGTGCCGGAGAGCTTGAACACCGTGGCCCCGTCGCCGCCCGCGGCGGCCGGCGTGACGGCGGCCCCGGCCAGGATCAGGCCGCAGAGCAGGGTGGTGATACGGGTCGGGACGGAGGTCGGGGCAGGCATGGCGGTTCCTTCTCGGACATTGATCAGTGTTTCCCTAGCGCTCGCGCACCAGGCGCAGTCCGGCGAACACGTGGCGCTTCTCCGGGGTGAAGAAATTGCGCAGGCTGGGCCGGCACAGGATCGGATCGCTCCATTCGCAGCCGCCGCGCAGGACCCGGTGTTCCCCGTCGAACCACGGCACCGAGAACCCTTCATAAGGATAGGCCCGGAATCCCGGATAGGGAAAGAACGCGTTGTCGCACCATTCCCAGACCTGGCCGGTGGCCTGCAACGCACCTTCCCGCGCGGCGCGTTCCCATTCATGTTCGTGCGGCAGGCGGGCGCCGGCCCAGCGGGCGTGGGCGCGCGCGGCAAACCAGCACAGGCCCATCGCTGGCGCATCCGGGTCCAGCGGGGCCTCGCCATCCGGACGGGTCTGCCACCATTGCCCATCCCCTGCCCGCCACCATCCGAGCGGGCCGCGGGTACCCGATTGCCGGAGCCACTCCAGGCCGGCGCGATCCCAGAATTCGGGGCGCCGGTAGCCGCCCTGTTCGATGAACGCCGCATGATCGGCGTTGCTGACCGGGCGGGCGGCGATCTCGAAGGGTCCGGTGGTGGTTTCGTGGACGCCGCGTTCGTTGTCGAAGGCGTCGACGCCGGCGTAGCCGACGGTGTGGCGGGCGGCGTCGAACGGGATCCAGTCGCGGTCCGGCACGCGGGTGCCCGTGTCCGCGCCCGGCCGCGGCGGGGCGGGGGCCCGTCCGGGGTGGGCGCCATGCAGCCGTGCGAACCAGCGGACCTGTTCCAGGGTTTCCAGATGCATCGCATGGTGCTGGGCCAGGAAACCGGCGAGATAGTCGCCGACCATCAGCGGATGGTCCTGGATCGCGGGGTCCGCCAGCCATTCGCGGTGCAGGGTCTGGCGCTCGTGGCCCCAGGCCCGCAGCCGGCCCCGCGGGGGCAGACGACCGCCCCGGCGCCATTTGGGGCTCAGTTCGGGGAAGTACAGGTCGTGCCAGTCGCGCTGCGCCTCGGGCGGTTGCTGCGGCAGGCGCTCGCCCAGCCAGACCGCCTCGATGAAATGGCAGTGGGCATAGTGCCAGTCGACCGGGCTCAGATCGCGATGATACTGATTGCGGCCCGCGGCGGGCGGGGTACCGTCGAGGGCGTCGTTCAGGCGCGCATGCTGGGTGGCCAGGCAGTCACGCAGATTGAGGGGCGGGTTCGCGGACATGTCGGCAGGAGCACGTTACAGGGCGAGAAGTTCCGGCGGGCTCTCGGGCTCCACGCACAGCAGATGATGCGGCGGCACCGCCCGCCAGGCCTCGCGGTCGGTCAGGGGTTCCGAGGCGATCACCACGCTGCCGTCCGGGAACGTCTCGTCATCGGTGGTGTAGTAAAGGCTGGGCGAGTCGGCATTCACCGCGTGACGACTGGCCACGATGCGCCGACCGTCGCCGATGATCACGTTGAGCAGGGCGTGTTCGTCCCCCAGCCATTCGGCCACCAGCGAGAAGGCCTCGCCCAGTGCGCCTTCCAGGGTGGTTTCCGGGTCGTCGGCCAGCAGCTGGCGGATCAGCGCGAACAGGTATTCGGAATCCGTGGTTCCCTGGATGCCCTCCTCGATCGCCGGTTCCAGGCGCTGCTGGATGCAGCGGCGGATGCGCGGGAGGAAGCTCCGGATCAGGCCGTTATGGCTGTACAGCAGTCCGTCGCGCGCGAACGGCTGGGCATTGGCGGTGTCGCCGCCGAAGCCGGGCGTCGCGCTGCGGATGGCCGCCACCCACTGGGGCTGGTGCAGGTGTCCGGCGAGGGTCTGCAGGTTGGGGTCCTGCCAGATGGGGTCGGCACGGCGATAGTTCAGCGGTTCGCCGCGCTCGTCGAACCAGCCGAAGCCGAAGCCGTCGGCGTTCACCCGGGCGTAGACCAGTTCCTGCGGTCCGATGGCCTGCTCGGTCAGCGAATGCGGCGGATCCATCAGCAGGGCCCGCAGGGGCAGGGGAGGACCGAGATAGGCGAGGTGGCGGCACATGGGAGTCGGCGGTTCGGGGTGGTTCGGAGAAAGTCCCGGCGAAGCACTCCGGTGCTGGGAGCCGTCGCGGTTTTCATGCTAGCGTGCCGGAAAACCCAGGACGACGGAACCCCCGATGGCCGCATCTCCCGCCGAGCGCATTCCCGAGCGCTATTCCCGCCGCACCGTCGAGGTTCGCGACGCGCACGCCGAACTGCTCGCCGACTTCCGCGCCGGGATGCTGGAACCCCCGCGCAGCCTGCCGCCCAAGTATTTCTACGATGCCCGTGGCTCCGCGCTGTTCGACGCCATCTGCGATACCCCGGAATACTATCCCACCCGTCTGGAGGCCTCGCTGCTGGAGCGCAACGCGGAGGCGATCATCGCGGCGGCCGGGGCGTCCACGCTGGTGGAGCTGGGCAGCGGCACCTCGCGCAAGACCGAATACCTGCTCGCGCCACTGGAACGCGCGGCCGGCGAGCGGGCGCATTACGTCGCCAACGACGTATGTGCGGAGATCCTCGACGAGGCCGGTGCACGGCTGGTGGAGCGCTTCCCGCAGCTGAGCATCCGGGCGCTGGCGGGTGATTACATCGCTGCCCTGGAGGCCCTGACCGATGACGAGGCGGAGAGCGGTCACGGCGAGGCCCGGCTGTTCACCTTTCTCGGCAGCAGCCTCGGGAACTTCGAGGATGCCGAGGCGATCGCGCTGCTGCAGACGATCCGCCGGACCATGGGGCCGGACGATCACCTGCTGCTGGGCCTGGACCGGGTCAAGCCGGTGGACGTGCTGGAGGCGGCCTATGACGATGCGGCAGGGGTCACCGCGGCCTTCAATCTGAACCTGCTGTCGGTGCTCAACCGCGAGCTGGGGGCCGATTTCGACGAGCGCGGTTTCGTGCACCGCGCGCCGTTCAATCATCAGGCCTCGCGCATCGAGATGCATCTGGTGGCGCAGGCCCCGCAGCAGGTGCGGGTGGACGCGTTCGACACCACCCTGGAGCTGACCGCGGGCGAAGTGATCCGCACCGAGATCTCGCGCAAGTTCGACGCGACGATGATCGACCGGCTGCTTGCCGGCAGCGGTCTGCTGCGGGATCGCGAGTGGCTGGCCGGCGACGGCTGGTATTCGCTGCTGATGCTGCGACCGGACCCGGAGGCCTGATCCCGTGAAGCGCCCCGATCTGGTATTGCTGCGCCACGCCCAGTCCGAGGATCCGTCGGCATTCGACGGCCCCGACCGCGATCGTCCCCTGACCCGTGAGGGTGAAGCGAGCGCGGCGGCCATGGCCCGTGCACTGGTGCCGCTGCTGGCGGAGCCGGCGCGGGTCTGGGTCAGCCCCTGGCACCGCGCGGCGCAGACAGCCGCGCCGCTGGCGCGGGCCCTGGCCTGCGAGGCGGAAACCGTGGACTGCCTGCGCCCGGGGCAGCTGGTGGGCCCCGAGCTGCAGGAGCGGCTGCAGACGGAGAAGGATGGCGGCAGCATCGTGCTGGTCGGGCACGAGCCGGATCTGTCGCGGCTCGCCGGCCGCCTTCTCGGGCTGTCCGGCGGCGCGGCACCGGTGGCCATGGGCAAGGGCGATGCCTGCGGCCTGGGCGGCCATCTGCCCGGCCCGCTGCATCTGGTGTGGCACCTGCCGCGCGGGGTGCTGGAACGCCTCGGCGGGGCCTGACCATGACGAACGAGGGGCAGGCTGGCCAGCCCGGGGAGGTCGAGACCGTCGCGGCGGTGGACCTGGGTTCCAACAGCTTTCACATGATCGTGGCACGCCGCCAGGGCAGCGAGGTCCTGATGCAGGACCGCCTGAAGGACATGGTGCGGCTGGCCAGCGGACTGGATTCGCGCGGCGGTCTCGACCCGGCGGTGGCGGAACGGGCGATCGCCTGCCTGGAACGCTTCGGCCAGCGCCTGCGCGGGCTGCCACACGGCAGCGTGCGTGCGGTGGGTACCAATACCCTGCGCCAGCTGCGCAATGCCGATCGTTTCCTGCAGCGCGCCGAGGCGGCGCTGGGTCATCCGGTGGAGATCATCGGCGGGCGCGAGGAGGCCCGCCTGGTCTACCTCGGGGTCGCCCATACCCTCGCGGACGAGGGCGAGCGGCGTCTGGTGATCGACATCGGCGGCGGTAGCACCGAGTTCATCATCGGGGCGCGTTTCGAGACCGAGCGAGCCGAGAGCCTGGAGATGGGCTGTGTCAGCTTCACCCGCCGGTTTTTCCCGCGCGGGCGCCTGACCCGGCGTGCGTTTGAAGCCGCGGAGCTGCAGGCCGGACGCGAGCTGCAGCCGCTGGTCGGGACCTATCGCCGGCTCGGCTGGGCGCAGGCCCTCGGATCGTCCGGGACCATCCTGGCCCTCAGCCGGATCGTCGAGGGACTGGAGCTGGATCCCGAACCGGGGCTCACGCTGGCCTCACTGGAGGCCCTGCGCGAGCGCATGATCCGCAAGAAGCGCAGCGCGGATCTGGACGACCTCCCGGGGCTCAACGAGGACCGCCGACCGGTGATTGCCGGCGGGCTGGCGGTCCTGATCGGGGCCTTTCGCGCGCTGGGGATCGAGCGTCTGCATCCCTCGGACGGTGCGCTGCGCGAGGGCGTGGTGCACGACCTGCTGGGCCGGATCCGCCACGAGGACGTGCGCGGACGTACCATCCATCACCTGCGCGAGCGCTTCGCGGTGGACGCGGAACAGGCGCGGCGCGTGCAGGCCACCGCCGACTGGCTGGCAGAGCAGGTGGCCGACGAGCTGGGCCTGGGGGCGGAAGATCGCGATCGCCTCAGCTGGGCGGCGGAGCTGCACGAGATCGGCCTGGCGCTGTCGCACGCGAAGTACCACAAGCACGGGGAATACATCCTCGACTGGGCCGACCTGCCCGGGTTCTCGCGGCCGGAACAACAGGAACTGGCGCGCCTGGTGCGACTGCATCGGCGCAAGCTCAAGCCCTCGCTGCTGAAGGACCCGCGTCCCGGGGACGACGAAGGTTTCCGTCATCTCGTGGTGCTGCTGCGGCTGGCGGTGCTGCTGCACCGCCCGCGTACCGACGACCCGCTGCCGCTGGAAACGGTGCGCCCGCGCACGGCGGGCCTGGAACTGACCTTCACCGACGGCTGGCTGGACGCACACCCGCTGACCCGCGCCGATCTGGAGGCCGAGGCGGCGGAACTCAAACGGGTCGGGGTTCGCCTGGCCTTCGCCTGACCGGGATCCGGGCCCGGGCCGCGCGCCCGGGGGTTACCCGCTGGTGGTCTGGGTCCCCGAGAGCGTGTCCAGCAGCCACTGCTGCACCGACCACGGCGCTTCGCCTTCCGCCGGGGTCACGCGCTGGTAGCGACCGTCCGGCAGCAGGCGCCAGGCCGTGGCGGTATCCCGCAGATAGGCGAACAGCGACTCCTCCGCCACCCGCTCGCGCATGGCCGGATCGGTCACCGGGAACGCGACCTCGACGCGGCGGAAGAAGTTGCGCGGCATCCAGTCGGCGCTGGACAGGTACAGCTCCGGTTCGCCGTCGTTGCCGAACCAGAACACCCGCGAGTGCTCGAGGAAGCGCCCCAGCACCGAGCGCACCTCGATGTTCTCCGAGAGCCCCTCCACCCCGGGGCGCAGGGCGCAGATCCCGCGCACGATCAGCTCGATGCGGACACCGGCCTGCGAGGCCTCGTACAGCGCCTCGATGATCGCCGCCTCGTTGAGCGAGTTCATGCGCGCGACGATGCGTGCCGGGCGTCCGGCGCGGGCATGTTCGGCCTCGCGGCGGATCTTTTCCAGCATCGCGTCGTGCAGCCGGAAGGGCGCCTGGATCAGCCGCCGCAGGCGGGACACCTGGCCCAGCCCGGTCAGCTGCTGGAACACCCGGTGGACGTCCTCGGTGATCACCGGATCGGCGGTCATCAGGCCGTAGTCGGTGTACGCCTTGGCGGTGCCGGAGTGGTAGTTGCCGGTGCCCAGGTGGGCATAGCGGTTGATGCCGTTCTCGTCACGGCGCACCACCAGCGCCAGCTTGGCGTGGGTCTTGTAGCCGACCACGCCATAGGTCACGTGCACGCCCTCGTCCTGCATGCGGTTGGCCAGCTCGATGTTGGCGGCCTCGTCGAAACGCGCCCGCAGCTCGATCACCACGGTGACTTCCTTGCCGTTGCGCGCGGCCTCGATCAGGGTCTCGACCAGTGGCGAGCGGGTGCCGGTGCGGTACAGGGTCTGCTTGATCGCCAGCACGTCCGGGTCGCTGGCGGCCTGGCGCAGGAACTCCACCACCGGCATGAACGACTCGTAGGGGTGGTGCAGCAGCAGGTCGTGTTCGCGCACGCAGTGGAAGATCTGTTCGGCGCCCACGTGCGGGCGCGGCAGCGCGGGCACGAACGGCGGGAACTTGAGATCCGGGCGGTCGACCAGATCGTGGACCGCCATCAGGCGATTGAGGTTGACCAGGCCGGTGACCTGGTAGAGGGCCTCGTCCGTCAGGTTGAACTGCTGCAGCAGGAAACGGGCAACCTCCTCGGGGCAGTTGTCCGCGACCTCCAGGCGCACCGCGGCGCCGTAGTTGCGCTGCGGCAGCTCGCCCTCCAGCGCGTTGAGCAGGTCGTCGATCTCTTCTTCCTGCACGAACAGGTCGGAGTTGCGGGTGAGCCGGAACTGGTAGCAGCCGGTGGCCTGCATGCCGCGGAACAGCTCGCCGACATGGGCGTGCAGGATGGAGGAGAGCAGTACGAAGTCGTTGTCGCCGGAGGCGACCTCCGGCGGCAGGCGCACCAGACGCGGGAGCGAGCGCGGGGCCTGCACCACCGCGCGGCCGGATTCGCGGCCGAAGGCGTCCTTGCCCTGCAGGGTCACGATGAAGTTGAGGCTCTTGTTGAGGATGCGCGGGAACGGATGGGCCGGGTCCAGGCCGATGGGCGTGAGCACCGGCTGCAGCTGCTCGCGGAAGTAGTCCCGCACCCATGCCTGCTGCTCCGGTGTCCAGTGGGTACGGCGCACGAAGTGGATGCCCTCGGCGGCCAGCGCCGGGATCAGTTCGTCGTTGAGGATCGCGTACTGCTCGTCCACCAGCTGGTGCGCGGCCGGGCTGATGCGGCGCAGCTGTTCCTGCGCGGACAGGCCGTCGGGTCCGGGCGCGCTGACGTTCAGTTCGACCTGCTGCAGCAGCGAACCGACGCGGACCTCGAAGAACTCGTCGAGATTGGTCGAGGAGATGCTGAGATAACGCAGGCGTTCCAGCAGAGGAAAGCCGGGTTCCCGCGCGAGTTCCAGCACCCGGCGGTTGAATTCCAGCAGCGAGAGTTCACGGTTGAGAAAACGGTCGTTGGCTTCCAAGTCGGTATCCTGCATCGGGGACGGGCACATCACGGAATCCGCCCAGTCCAGCACGGCGATGTTACGTTACGAAGAAAAGGTATCACGATGCCCGCACCCGCGGCCCGCCAAAGGTCGAGTGTTGTACTCGGGAATTGCATCGCCCGCCCAAGGTGACTATCGTTAGCGGGTTCGGGATCGCCCGTGAAGGGGCGGTCCCCGCGAGACATCACCACGAATAACGAACGAACGCGAAGAAGGAGGTCCCATGACCTACGAACTGCCCGATCTGCCGTACGCGAAGGACGCACTGGAGCCCCACATCTCCGCCGAGACGCTGGAATACCATCACGACAAGCACCACGCGACCTACGTGACCAAGCTCAACGGCCTGCTGCCGGGCTCCGAGTTCGAGAACGCCTCGCTGGAGGACATCATCAAGAAGGCCCCGGCCGGCGGCATCTTCAACAACGGCGCCCAGGTCTGGAACCACACCTTCTACTTCAACTGCATGGGCCCGAATGCCGGTGGCGAGCCCTCCGGCAAGCTGGCGGACGCCATCAACAGCGCCTTCGGTTCGTTCGACGCCTTCAAGGAAAAGTTCAACGAGATGGCGGTCGGCAACTTCGGTTCCGGCTGGACCTGGCTGGTGCAGAATGGCGACGGCTCGCTGGAGATCGTCAATACCTCGAACGCCGCGAACCCGATGCGCGACGGCCAGACCCCGCTGCTGACCTGCGACGTGTGGGAGCATGCCTACTACATCGATTATCGCAACGCGCGCCCGAAGTACCTCGAGAACTTCTGGAGCGTGGTGAACTGGGACTTCGTCGCCCGGCAGATGCAGTAAGATCGGCGACGAGCCCGGCGGGTTCCCGCAAGAGGGTTCCGCGCCGGGTGTCCGACCCGCATTCCGGAAGCCGGCGGCACCACCGCCGGCTTTCGCGTTTGGAGAACGGAACATGAACGATTTCCTGCAGCAGACCTACAATCGCCTGCCGGTCGCCTTCGAGCGCGGCGAGGGTGCCTGGTTGTGGGACACCGAGGGCCGGCGCTATCTGGATGCCCTGTCGGGCATCGCGGTCTGCGGCCTGGGACATGCGCATCCGCGGGTGGCCAGTGCGGTCTGTGATCAGGCCTCGACCCTGGTGCACACCTCCAACCTGTACCGGGTCCCGCTGCAGGAGACGCTGGCGCGCCGGCTGTGCTCGCTCGCGGGTATGGATCGTGCATTCTTCTGCAATTCCGGGGCCGAGGCCAACGAGGCCGCGATCAAGCTGGCGCGGCTGCACGGACGTGCGAAGGGCATCGAGCGCCCGCGCGTGATCGTGATGGACGGGAGCTTCCACGGGCGCACCATGGCGACCCTGTCCGCCACCGGCAATGCGAAGATCCAGGCCGGGTTCGAGCCGCTGGTCGAGGGGTTCGAACATGTGCCCTACGGCGATGCGGACGCGGTGGCGGCACTAGCCGGACAGGAAGACATCGTGGCCATTCTGGTCGAGCCGGTCACCGGCGAGGGCGGAATCCGCATCCCCCCCGACGGCTACCTGCGCCGCCTGCGGGAGATCGCCGATGCCAGCGGCTGGCTGCTGATGCTGGACGAGATCCAGGCCGGCATCGGTCGTACCGGCCAGTGGTTCGCGTTCCAGCATGAAGGCATCATTCCGGACGTGGTGAGCCTGGCCAAAGGGCTGGGCAACGGCATTCCCATCGGGGCGAATCTGGTGGCGGGGGCGGCCCGCGACCTGTTCCGGCCGGGGATGCACGGCACCACCTTCGGCGGCGGTCCGCTGGTGTCGCGCGCGGCGCTGGCGGTGCTGGACGTGATGCAGGAGGAGGCCCTGTGCGAGCAGGCCGAACGCCAGGGGCAGGCACTGCGCCGGCAGCTGGAGGATCGCCTGGGCCACCGGCCGGAGGTCGTGGAGATCCGCGGCCGCGGCCTGATGCTGGGGATCGAGCTGGATCGGCCGGCCGGCGAGCTGGTGGGACAGGCGCTGGAGGCCGGGCTGATCCTGAACGTGACGGCGGAGCGGGTGATCCGGTTGCTGCCGCCGCTGATCATTGACGACGAACAGGTCACGCAGATCGCGAACGGCGTGGCCGACCGGGTGGATGCGTTTCTGGCATCCGGGGCCACCAGGGAGGCTTCTGCATGAATCCGCGCCATTTTCTTTCGTTTCTCGATCTGTCCGCCGAAGAGACGCGCGCGGTGCTGCACCGCGCGATCGAGCTGAAACGCCAGCTGAAGGCGGGCGAACACCATGACGACCTGCTGCGGGGCAAGACCCTTGGAATGATCTTCGAGAAGTCGTCGACCCGCACCCGAGTGTCCTTCGAGGTGGGCATGCAGCAGCTCGGCGGCAACGCGCTGTTCCTGTCGCCGCGGGATACCCAGCTCGGGCGGGGCGAGCCCATCGAGGACACCGCACGGGTGCTTTCGCGCATGGTGGACTGCGTGATGATCCGCACCTACGAGCACGAGAAGGTGGAGCTGTTCGCGCGCCATTCCTCGGTGCCGGTGATCAACGGGCTGACCGATCTGGAACACCCCGCGCAGCTGCTGGCGGATCTGCAGACCTTCTTCGAATACCGTGGCGACATCCGCGGCAAGCGCGTGGCCTGGATCGGCGACGGCAACAACATGTGCCACAGCTACATGTACGCCGCCCATCTGCTGGACTTCGAGCTGGTGGCGGCCTGTCCCGAGGGCTACGACCCGGAGCCCTCGGTGCTGGAGGCGACCCGCGATCACGTGAGCGTGACCCGCGATGCCGGCGAGGCGGCCGCGGGTGCGGATCTGGTGGTGACCGACGTGTGGGCGAGCATGGGCCAGGAACAGGAGAAGAGCGCGCGGCGCCAGGCGTTTGCCGGGTTCTTCGTGGATCAGGCCCTGATGGATCGCGCGCAGCCGGATGCCCTGTTCATGCACTGCCTTCCGGCGCATCGCGAGGAAGAGGTGGCCACCGACGTGCTGGAAGGCCCGCAGAGCGTGGTGTGGGACGAAGCGGAAAACCGCCTGCATGCGCAGAAGGCATTGATGGAATTCCTGGTGCGCGCGGCGGACTGACGCATGCAGGAGACGACCGGGGAGGGGGAGCGAACGCCGCCGCAGGGCGCCGGCGGCGGTCCCGGACAGGATCACGGCGGATCCTCTGCCGGAAGCGCGCTGCGCGCGCGCATCGGCCTGTTTCTCGGGCCGCTGGTCTTCGTGGCCTTTCTGCTGGTCCCGCCGCCGGAGGCCTTCGCCCCGGAGGCCTGGCGGGTCCTGGGCCTGACCCTGTTCATGGCCGTGTGGTGGATCAGCGAGGCGCTGCCCATCCCGGTCACGGCCCTGCTGCCCATCGCCCTGCTGCCACTGACCGGCGTGGTGGCGATGGACGAGGCTACCGCACCCTACGCCAATCCCACCATCTTTCTGTTCATGGGCGGTTTCGCGATCGCCCTGGCGGTGCAGCGCTGGGGTCTGCACCAGCGGCTGGCGCTGGCGATCCTGTCGCGTTCCGGCCGCGGGCTGCACACCCTGGTGGGCGCCTTCATGCTGGCCACCGCCGGGTTGTCGATGTGGGTCAGCAATACCGCCACCGCGGCCCTGATGTTGCCGATCGCGCTGTCGGTGCTGGGGCTGATGGAACGCGACGGGGGCCAGGGCCTGCAGGGCATGGCGCCGGACAGCCGCAGTCCGGCGCTGGCGCTGCTGCTGGGCATCGCTTTCGCGGCCAACATCGGCGGCATGGCCACCATCATCGGTTCCCCGCCCAATGCGCTGACCGTCGCGTTTCTCAATGACCGCTACGAGCTCGGGATTGGTTTCATCGACTGGATGCTGCTGGGCCTGCCGCTGTCGCTGACCCTGCTGGTCATTGCCTGGGTCCTGCTGACCCGCTGGGTGTTCCCGGTGCACCGCATCCGTCTCAACGGGCTCGACCGCATGCTGCAGGAGCAGGTAGGCGATCTGGGGCCGTGGAGCCGGGCGGAGTTGCGCGTGGCGACGGTGTTCCTGCTGGTGGCGCTGGCCTGGATGTTTCGTCCCCTGCTGGAGGCGTGGCTGCCGCTGGAACTGACGGATGCCGGGATCGCGATCCTCGGGGCG
Organism: Thioalkalivibrio sp. ALE11; assembly: GCF_000381205.1. Lineage (NCBI taxonomy): Bacteria > Pseudomonadati > Pseudomonadota > Gammaproteobacteria > Chromatiales > Ectothiorhodospiraceae > Thioalkalivibrio > Thioalkalivibrio sp. ALE11. The sequence goes on from NZ_KB906167.1 coordinate 227,912, forward strand.
GGGCTGCTGTTCCTGATCCCTTCCGGGGCCTCGGGTCAGCGGCGGCTGCTGTGCTGGGATAACACGCGCGAGCTGCCCTGGGGGGTGCTGCTGCTGGTCGGGGGTGGTCTGAGTCTCGGTTCCGCCATCGAATCCTCGGGTCTGGCGGAACTGACCGCCGAGGCGCTGATGGGCGCCCAGGCGTGGCCGCTGCTGCTGGTGATCGCGGGGGTGGTGCTGGTCACGATGACCCTCAGCCACGTGACCAGCAATACCGCCACCGCCGCCACCCTGCTGCCACTGGTGGCCGCTCTCGCGCTGCGCATGGACGTGCCGGTGGGGCTGATGACCCTGCCGGTGGCGTTCGCCGCGTCGGTTGCATTCATGTTGCCGGTGGCCACGCCGCCCAACGCCATCGTGTTTGCCTCCAATCGCCTGCGCGTGGTGGACATGATCCGCGGCGGGGCTCTGCTGTCGGTGATCGCCATCGTGCTGGTCAGCCTCGCGGTGTATGCGCTCGCCGAGCCGTTGCTGCTGCGGCACGTGGGCTGAGTGCGTGGGGAGGCGTGTGACCCGCGCGGCTCAAGTCAGGCCGCGGCCGGCCGCTAGCGGGGGCGAGAGACTCGCAGCATGGCGCCCGTAATCCCGGGCGCGAAGAAAGCTTCAAGGGAGAGAGAGATGCTCAGGAATATCCGGATCGGAACCCGCCTGATGGGCGGCGTTGCTATCGTGGTGGTCGCGGTCGTGGTGCTCACGCTGGTGGTGGTGATGAACAGCCTCGGCAACATGGCGGACCGCGCGGAACAGCGTGAACTCAACGACCTGAGTGAACTGCTGATCCGGCAGCTCGATCAGGAGGCCGATCGCGGGACCGCGATGGCACAGGCCGTGGCCGCCATTCCGGACGTGCAGCAGGCCTTCGCCCGGCGGGACCGCGAACAGCTGCATGCGATGACCGTACCGGGTTTCGATCACCTCTACGAGGAATACGGCGTACGCCAGTATCAGTTCCATACGCCGCCGGCGACGTCCTTCCTGCGGGCACACCGTCCGGATCGCTACGACGATGACCTCTCCGGGTTCCGCCAGACCGTGGTCGATACCAACCGCGACCGCCGGCCGATCTCCGGGCTCGAGGAAGGGGTGGCCGGCCTGGGCATCCGCGGCATCGTCCCGGTCTCCCACGAAGGTGAACATATCGGATCGCTGGAATTCGGCATGGCGTTCGACGATGCCTTCTTCGAGGACTTTACGGCGGATACGGAAGCCCCGGTGGCCCTCTACCTGCAGCGCGACGGGACCTTCGAGGCCTTCGGCAGCACCATCAACGGCGACTCGACCTTCAACCGTGAGGAAATGGAGCGGATTGCCGGCGGTGAGGAACTGGTGCGCCGGACCGAGCACGACGGTCGTCCGATGGCGGTCGTCGGGCGTCCGGTGGAAGACTTCTCCGGCGAGCCGGTGGGCGTGCTGGAGCTGATGGTCGATCGCAGCGATTACGTGGCGATGGCCCGCAATGCCACGGCTACCGTGGTGGGCGTGGGCGTGGCCGCCATCGGCCTCGGCCTCCTGCTGGCCTGGTTGCTGTCGCGCAGTATCGTGCGGCCGCTGCGCGATACGGTCGAGCGTCTGGACGACATCGCGTCCGGCGACGGGGACCTGACGCGCCGGCTGGAGGCCGACGGCAACAACGAGCTGGGGGATCTGGCGGCGGCGTTCAACCGTTTTGTGGGCAAGATCCACGAGCTGGTGAAGGAAGTTGCCGCCGGCGGCGACCAGGTGGCGGCCGCAGCCAACGAGCTGTCCGCGACCAGCGAGCAGACCAACGAACAGGTCGGCCGCCAGCAATCCGAGATCGACCAGGTCGCCACGGCCATGAACGAGATGACCGCGACCGTGGCCGAGGTCGCCCGCAACGCCACCGAGGCGGCGGAAGCCGCACAGAGCACGGACAAGGATGCGACCCACGGTCGGGAGCTGGTGGAACAGACCGTCAGTGCGATCAACACCCTGTCCACCCAGGTGGAGAACACCGCGCAGGTGATCGAGCGGCTGTCGACCGATGCCGAGGAGATCAACAAGGTGCTGGAGGTGATCGGGGACATCGCCGATCAGACCAACCTGCTGGCGCTGAACGCGGCCATCGAGGCGGCGCGGGCCGGCGAGCAGGGCCGCGGCTTCGCGGTGGTGGCCGACGAGGTGCGGACCCTGGCGAGCCGGACCCAGGATTCGACCCAGGAGATCCAGGGGATGATCGAGCGGGTGCAGAACGGCACGCGCGACGCGGTGAAGGCCATGGAGGACGGCCGTCGACAGGCGCATTCCAGCGTGGAACAGGTCAACGATGCGGGGCAGTCGCTGCAGTCGATCACGCAGTCCATCAGCAGCATCTCGGACATGAACACGCAGATCGCCAGCGCGGCCGAAGAGCAGTCCTCGGTGGCCGAGGAGATCAACCGCAACGTCTCCAACATCACTCAGGTGCTGGACGAGACCGTGGCCGGATCGCAGCAGATCGCCAACGCCTCGGAGGAGCTGTCGAAGCTGGCCTCGGCGCAGCAGGAGCGCACCGGGCGCTTCCGTGTCTGACCGTGGGTCCTGCCGGCCGGGGTGTTGTGCCCCGTGCCGGAGGATGGGTTTTCGTGACGGCGGCCGATTCGGATCAAGGTTTCCGGACGGCCGCCGTTAGTATGTGAGGGTATGCTGATTTGGCCATCCGGCCGGGCAGGGCCCGGCGGAATGCGCATTGATCAGAATGCCGGAACACCAAAAGAGGGAAAGCCATGCTCAGGAATATCCGTATCGGAACGCGCTTGATGGGCGGCGTCACCATCGTTGTGGTGGCGGTCGTGGTGCTCACGCTGGTCGTCGTGATGAACAGCCTCGGCACGATGGCCGATCGCGCGGAGCAACGGGAGCTGAACGACCTGAGCGGGCTGCTGATCCGCCAGCTGGAACAGGAAGCCGAACGGGGCGAGTCGATGGCGCGGGCCATCGCCGAGATCCCGGTGATTCAGCAGGCGTTCGCCGAGGGGGATCGTGAGCGCCTGCTGGAACTGACCGAGCCGGGATATGGCCAGCTGCGCGACGAGCACGACGTGCGCCAGTATCACTTCCATACGCCGCCGGCGACCTCCTTCCTGCGTACCCACAGTCCCGACAACTACGGCGACGACCTGTCGGACGTGCGCCAGACGATCCTGGAGGTGAACCGCAATCGGCAGCCGATCACCGGGCTGGAAGAAGGCCCGTTCGGCATCGGGATCCGCGGGATGGTGCCGGTGTCCTACCAGAACGAGCACATCGGCTCGCTGGAATTCGGCATGGCCTTCGATGACGCCTTCTTCGAGTCCTTCACCGAAGAAACCGGATCACCCGTGGCGGTACACCTCGATCGTGATGCCGGTTTCGAGGTCTTTGCCGGAACCATCAATGGCGATTCGACCTTCAGTCGGGAGGAGATGCGGCGCATCCTCGATGGCGAGGAGATGATCCGCAACGTTCGCCACGACGGCCGCCCGATGGCCGTGGTCGGACGTCCTGTGGAGGATTTCTCCGGTGAGCCGGTGGGCGTGCTGGAGCTGATGGTCGATCGCAGCGAATACGTGGCGATGGCCCGCAATGCCACCACCACCGTGGTGGCGGTGGGCGTGGTCGCCATCGGTCTCGGCCTGCTGCTGGCCTGGCTGCTGTCGCGCAGCATCGTGCGGCCGCTGCGCCAGACCGTCACGCGTCTGGATGACATCGCGTCCGGCGACGGAGACCTGACGCGCCGGCTCGAGGCCGACGGCAACAACGAGCTGGGAGATCTGGCGGCGGCGTTCAACCGCTTCGTGGGCAAGATCCAGGACCTGGTCAAGGAAGTCGCCGCCGGTGGCGATCAGGTGGCGGCTGCGGCCAATGAGCTGTCCGCGACCAGCGAACAGACCAACGGTCAGGTCACGCGGCAGAAGGACGAGGTCGACCAGGTGGCCACCGCGATGAACGAGATGACCGCGACGGTGGCCGAGGTTGCGCGCAACGCCTCGGATGCGGCCACCGCGGCGCAGACCACCGACCAGGATGCCAACGCCGGGCGCGAGTTGGTGCAGCAGACGGTGCAGTCGATCAACCATCTGACCTCGCAGGTGGACAACACCGCCGAAGTGATCGAGCGGCTGTCGACCGACGCCGAGCAGATCAACAAGGTGCTGGAGGTGATCGGGGACATCGCCGATCAGACCAATCTGCTGGCGCTGAACGCGGCCATCGAGGCGGCCCGGGCCGGTGAGCAGGGGCGCGGCTTCGCGGTGGTGGCCGACGAGGTGCGGACCCTGGCGAGCCGGACCCAGGATTCGACCCACGAGATCCAGGGCATGATCGAACGCGTCCAGAACGGCACGCGCGAGGCGGTTCAGGCGATGGAAGAAGGCAAGAACCGGGCGCATTCCAGCCGCGAAAAGGTAAACGAGGCGGGCGAGTCGCTGGAGTCGATCACGCAGTCGGTGACCACCATCTCGGAGATGAATACACAGATCGCCAGCGCGGCCGAGGAACAGTCCTCGGTGGCCGAGGAGATCAACCGCAACATCTCCAACATCACCCAGGTGCTGGACGAGACGGCCAGCGGCTCGCGCGAGATCGCGAATGCCTCGGAAGAGCTGTCGAAGCTGGCTTCCGAACAGCAGCAGCGGGTGGGGCACTTCCGGGTCTGATCCGGTCCCGAGGGGGCGGCCACGTGCCGCCCCCTGTCATTTGCGGGTTCAGGAGCCCTCGGTATTGCGGTCGGCTCCGGCCCGGTCCGGATCAAAGCGCGACTCGAGGTAGTCGATGATCGCGCCCGACTCGTACAGCCAGCGCACGCTGCCGTCTCCTTCCTCGATCCGCAGGCAGGGGACCTGCAGCTTGCCGCCTTCCGTCTGCAGGGTCTCGCGGTGTTCGCCGGCCGGCTGGGCATTGCGCAGTTCGATGTCCAGTGACAGGCGCTGCATGGCACGGCGCGCCTTGATGCAGAACGGACAGGCGGGGAAGTGGTAGAGCGCGAGGGCGCGGGTCTGTTCGTCCACCCGTGCCTGTTCTTCGGGGTCACGCTGGATTCCGCGCGGGCGGGTCACCTTCTCGCCCACGAGCATGAAGGGCGTGAGAACCAGGCGCACGCCGCGGAAAAAGAGTCGGATCAGGGGTCGCATCCGCCAAGGATGCCACAGCTCCGGTTTGCGACCAATCCGGACGCAGCGGCGCTCGGTGGCCAGGGTCAGCCGGCCAGCTCGAAGTGCTCGTCGCCGTCGAGAACGATCATGTCGCCATTGTTGCGCGCGGCCAGCTGTTCACGGATGGTCTGTTCGTAGCCCGGCTTGAGGTGGGTCACCGCGATACGCGGGCGATGCCGCAGATGGTCGAGATCGCGCGCCAGCTGCAGCGGGGTGTAGTGGCGGGTGGCACCGGCGAGATGATCCATCTCGTCCGGCAGCCCGGTTTCGATCATCAGCAGATCGAGGCGGGGCAGGGCATTCAGGGTCTGCCACAGACCGCGGGTCGAAGTGGTGTCGCCGCTGAACGCAAAGGCCCCGGCATCCGGCCGGCTCACCGAATACCCTACCGCCGGGACGGTGTGCATCGCGGGAAGGGCCGTGACGGAGCGTCCGTCGATGTCCATCTGCTCGCCGGCATCCAGCGGGCGAAAGCGCAGCGCCGGTTGCTCGGGCGACGGCAGGGCGGTGAAATCGGGCCAGATCACCCAGTTGAAGATGTGGCGCTGCAGGGCTTCCAGGGTCTCCGGCAGGGCGTGCACCGTGACCGGCGGGGCATCCACCCGGAATACCGTGTCGATCAGCAGTGGCAGGAATGCCACGTGGTCGAGGTGCGAGTGCGTCAGGAAGACGTGGCGAATCGCCTGCAGTTCCTCGAGCTCGAGATCGCCCACGCCGCTGCCGGCGTCGATCAGGATGTCCCGGTCGATCAGGATGGAAGTGGTGCGGCGGCCCGGCCCGATGCCGCCGCTGGCGCCCAGGATACGCACGGAGAGGCTCATTCCGGGCTCCGGCGAAGGGGTATGGGGCCAGTCATCAAGGGAAGATGCGCGTTCATGAGCTGTGGCAAATGACTCGATCAGGGATCTCATTCTAGGCGGCTGCCTGTCCTGCCGCACGCGAAACGGCGCACGGATTGCGGCACGCGTTGCCGAAATGCGACCCGGTCCCGGGAGCACCCGGATGGTCGCCGGGGTTCCCGTGGGCTCGGGTCCCTGCTAGAATGCGCAGCATCTCGAGGGGCGGTAGCTCAGCTGGGAGAGCGTCGCGTTCGCAACGCGAAGGTCGGGAGTTCGATCCTCCTCCGCTCCACCAAACACCTCGCAAAAAGGCCCCGTCGGTCGTAACCGGCGGGGCCTTTTTGTGTGTGTACCCATCCATGACCCCAACAAAAAACAAGAGGGCATGGGGTACGGGTGTCCCGAGGGGCTATATCACCCCGTCGAGGCGGAGGTAGCCGATCAGGAACAGGATCGCCAGCACCCCGGCCAGGGCGTACAGCCAGTTGGACAGGGTCGGATTGTTGGGGCGGCTGAAGAACGCCGCCCACAGCGCCAGCAGGATGAGGACAAAGAAGAAGAACAGAAAGCGCATGCGTCAGGCCCCTTCGGGAACGTCGTAGGGGAGGTCGCACAGCGTCACCGGCGCGCCGTCCGGGGCGCCGCAGCGCAGTTCGGCCTCGGCCGCGTCCACCTTGAGCACCGCCAGTGCGGAGTACTGGCCGTCGGGGTGCAGTTCGGCGGCCACCAGTTCGCCATCGGCCTGATCCGGGTTGCCATCGGCGCGGAATACCGGCATGCCCGGTGTCGGGGGTTCGCCATCCTGGATCGCCAGGCGGAACATGCGCCGCTTGAGCTTGCCGAGGTAGTGCATGCGCGCGACCACCTCCTGCCCCGGATAGCAGCCCTTGTCGAAGCTGATCGCGCCCAGGGCATGCAGGTTCAGCATCTGCGGCACGAACATCTCGGTGGTGGCCTCGAACACGCTCGGGATCCCGGCGAGGATGTCCAGCAGCTGCCATTCGTGCGGGCCCACCGGGGCGCCGCGCACGTTGAGGGCGTCCCACAGGCGACGCATCGCGTCGAAGCCGCCGAACAGTTCGAAACGCGGGTGCACTCCGTGCACGCGCACCGCCGTCACCCCGTCCTTTTCCACGACCTCGTGGATCTCCGCGGGGCAGGCGCCCAGGGCATCCTGCAGCTCCTTCTCGGCATCCGGACCGGACAGGCCGAAGCGGATGCGGCTGTCGCCGGCCTGCTCGATGATCACGTCGGAGCGCAGGACGAACATCTGCAGCCGTTTGGCGACCGGCTCCACGCGATCCGCCGGCATCTCCAGCAGATAGCCGTCCTGAGTGCGCAGGACACGGAACACCGCATAGGTGCGGCCCTTGGGGCTGGCGTAGCTGGACAGCTGGGCGTGGCGCTCGTCCACCTGCCGGATATCGTTGCCGAACTGGCCCTGGAGGAATTCGGTGGCATCGGCACCGCGAATCTCCAGCAGCCCGCGATGGGAAAGGTCGCAGATGACATCGCCGTTGACGGCCATCTGCCGTTCACGCTCCGGGTTGCCGTAGTGGACGAGCTCGTCGCCCTCGAATTCGGCACCGGAATCGACAAGGTGTTTCTTCCAGTCTTCGCGCATCACGCATCTCCTGTAGCCGCGGGGGCGGCATTTCCCTGGCGGCCCGATAGTAGACGAACGCCGTGTCGGGTGTCAGGATCCCTTATGTCGCCCATCACGAGCGAGAGGTCGCATGCCCCGGTCACCGGTTCGTCCCGTTTTCCTCGATCTGCGCAGGATCCGGTTTCCGCTGAATGCCGTGGTCTCGATTCTGCACCGCGTGACCGGCGTGCTGCTGATTCTCGCGATCCCCGTGCTGTTGTGGCTGCTGCAGCTCTCGCTGTCCGGCCCCCAGGGTTTTGCCCGCGTGGCCGGCTGGGTCGGTCACCCGCTGGGCCTGCTGGTGCTGCTGGGTGTCCTGTGGTGGCTGCTGCATCACCTGTTCGCGGGCATCCGCTATCTGGCGATGGAATTCGGGATCGGCGAGGACCGCGAGGGGTCGCTGCGCACCGCGCGCCAGGCCCTGATTGCGGGGATCGTCGCCACCCTGATCGTCTGGGGAGGGCTGTGGCTGTGAGACTCCTGAGCGGACAGCGCGCCTGGCTGCTGCAGCGGATCACTGCGGTGTATCTGGGCGTGTTCACCGTGCTGATGCTGGGCTATTTCATCTTCTTCGCGCCGGCCGATCATGCCCGCTGGCTCGCCTTTGTCGGGCATCCGCTGGTGGGCCTGCTGACGGCGGTGGGCGTGGTAGCCCTGCTGCTGCACGCATGGATCGGCCTGCGCGACGTGATCATGGACTACGTCCATCCCTTCGGCACCCGTCTGACGGTGCTGATCCTGTCGGCCACCGGCCTGCTGATCCTCGGCCTGTGGGCCTTCGCAATCCTGTTCAAGGCATGGCTTTCATGAACGTGACCCGGCGCAAGTTCGACGCCCTCATCATCGGGGCCGGCGGGGCCGGCCTGCGGGCAGCCCTGCAGCTGTCCAACGCCGAGGCCAAGGTGGCCGTGGTGTCCAAGGTGTTCCCCACGCGCTCGCATACCGTGGCGGCGCAGGGCGGGGTGAACGCCGCGCTGGCCAACGTGCTGCCCGATTCCTGGCACTGGCACATGTTCGACACGGTGAAGGGTTCCGACTACCTGGGCGACCAGGACGCGATCGAATACATGTGCCGCGCCGCTTCCAGGGTGGTCTACGAGCTGGACCACTTCGGCGTGCCGTTCTCGCGCCTGGACAACGGCAACATCTACCAGCGTGCGTTCGGCGGGCAGAGCCAGAACTTCGGCCAGGACCAGGCCGCGCGCACCTGTGCCGCCGCCGACCGCACCGGCCACGCGATCCTGCACTCGCTGTACCAGCAGAACCTGCGCGCGCGCACGCATTTCTTCGACGAATATTTCGCGGTGGACCTGCTGCGCGATGCCGAGGGGCACGTGCTGGGGGTGCTGGCGTTCGAGATCCTCAGTGGCGAGCCGATCGTGATCGAGGCCAAGACCACGCTGATCGCCACCGGCGGGGCGGGGCAGCTGTTCCGCACCACCACTAACGCGCTGATCAACACCGGCGACGGCATGGCGATGGCCCTGCGCGCGGGGATCCCGCTGGAGGACATGGAGTTCGTACAGTTCCACCCCACCGGGATCGCCGGGCGCGGGATGCTGATCACCGAGGGTGCGCGCGGCGAGGGCGGCTACCTGGTCAATTCGGACGGCGAGCGCTTCATGGAGCGCTATGCGCCGAACGCGAAGGACCTGGCCTCGCGCGACGTGGTCTCGCGCGCGATCGCCACCGAGGTGCGCGAAGGCCGCGGCTGCGGGCGCAACGCTGATCACGTGTTCCTCGACCTGCGCCATCTGGGCGCGGACACCATCATGCAGCGCCTGCCGGGGATCCGCGAGGCCAGCCAGACCTTTCTCAACGTGGATCCGATCGACGCGCCGATCCCGGTGTTTCCGACCTGTCACTACAGCATGGGCGGGATCCCCACCAACCGCGACGGGCAGGTGGTCGCGCCGGTCAAGGACTCGCCCGAGGACCCGGTGCCGGGGCTGTATGCCGCCGGCGAGGCGGCCTGTGTCTCGGTCCACGGGGCGAACCGGCTGGGGGGTAACTCGCTGCTGGACATCCTGGTGTTCGGCCGCGCGGCGGCCAATCACATCCTCGAATACCTCGAGGAGAACCGTTATCACCGTCCGCTGGACGAATCCGCGGTGGAGGCGGCCATGGCGCGGCTCGCCCGCTGGGATCGGCGGGATTCGGGCACCGGCGAGATCGAGTCGGTGGACGGGCTCAAGCGCGAACTGCGCAAGGTGATGGAGGACCACTGTTCGGTGTTCCGCACCGACGAGGTGATGCGCGAGGGTGTGGAGAAGGTACGAGAGCTGCGCCGGCGCCTGGACCACGCGGTGATCCATGACCACACGCCCACGTTCAACACCGCGCGGGTGGAGGCGATGGAGCTGGAGAACCTGATGGACTGCGCGATCGCCACCATCCGCTCCGCGCTGGGACGCGAGGAGAGCCGTGGCGCGCATTCGCGCATCGACTTCCCGGAACGCGACGATCAGCGCTGGCTGCGCCACAGCCTGTACTCGCTGGAGGACGACAGCCTCGACTACAAGCCGGTGCGGACCCGGCCGAATACCGTGGCCTCGTTCCCGCCGAAGGAGCGCACCTACTGATGGAATTCTCGATCTACCGCTTCAACCCGGAGACCGACACGCTGCCGAAGATGCAGCGTTTCACCCTGCCCGACGAGCAGATGGAGCCGGGGATGATGCTGCTGGATGCCCTGCTGCTGCTGAAGGAGCAGGACGACTCGCTGGGTTTCCGGCGTTCCTGCCAGCACGGGGTCTGCGGTTCCGACGGCATGAACATCAATGGCACCAACGGACTGGCCTGCGTGACGCCGCTGGAGGAGCTGGATACCCCGGTGACCCTGCGTCCGTTCCCGGGGATGCCGGTGATCCGCGATCTGATCGTGGACATGACCAATTTCTGGGACCAGTATCGCGCGGCCGAGCCCTGGCTGGTGAACGACAGCCCGGAGCCCGAGGTGGAGCGCAAGCAGGACCCGGCCGACCGCGACGAGCTGGACGGGCTGTACGAGTGCATCCTGTGCGGCTGCTGTTCGGCGGCCTGCCCGTCGTACTGGTGGAACCCGGACAAGTTCCTCGGCCCCGCCGCGCTGCTGCAGGCCGCGCGCTTCATCAAGGACACCCGCGACGAGGCCACCGAGCACCGGCTGGACCGGCTGGATGACGCCTGGAAGCTGTACCGCTGTCACACCATCATGAACTGCACCCAGGTCTGTCCCAAGGGCCTCAATCCGGCGAAGGCGATCAGCGACATCCGCCGCACCATGCTGAAGAGGTCACTGTGACGGAACCCGACAGCCGCACTCGCTGGCGCTGCCGCCGGGGCATGCTGGAGAACGACTGGCTGCTCGGGGAGTTTCTCGCGCAGGGATATGCGCAACTGGACCAGGAGGGTCGCGATGCCTTCGAACGGCTGCTGGATTATCCCGACAACGTGCTCTACGAGGTGGTCATGGGCCGCCAGACCACCGCGGATGCCGGGATAGCCCGGCTTGCCCCGCTCATCCGCGCCGCCGCTGCGGCTGCGCCTGCACCCTGATCCGCGGCTCGCGCGCCGGATCCTCGCCGGTCAGGTGCTGCTGAGCACCGCGGTTTTGCTGTACGCCCTGGTCTACACCGTATGGTGGACATGGCCGGTGGCGGGCGTACTGGTGGCGGCCGCGTTCGGCTGGTCCCGGCGTGGCCGCCAGCCGCACTTCGACTGGCTGGGGTGCACCGCGTACGGGCGCTGGTGGCTGGCCACCGCCGAGGGCCTGCGCCAGGAACGCATCCACGATATCGAGATCCTGCCGGACACCCGGGTGTTCTCTACCCGCGTGGTGCTGCGCTATCGCCCCGCGGGTGGGGGTCGCCCGGGGACCCTGTGGCTGTACCCGGGGCGGGTGGATGCGGACGACCTGCGCCGGTTGCGCATGCGCCTGCGCTGGCCCGCGCCGGGTCCGGCGGAATCCGGGGAGCCGGTGAGGCCTCGCGACGTGATCGCGCGCGGCGTTGCTATACTGGCCGCACTGCGAGCTAGCGGAGGCCGGATCATGGCGGGAGATCAAACGCGTCCCGACAACGCACAGGTCATGGTGGACGTGTCGCACCTGCTGAAGGACGACCCCGATCACGTCTACAGCGAGGAAGAGCTGGACGCGATCGAGGAGCTCGATCCGGAGCTGGCGCTGCGCCTGGACCGGGCCCAGACCCATGCGGCCCGGGAACAGGCCGACGTGCCGGCCGACGGCCCCATCGACGAGGACGCGGTGCGCGAGGCCATCGAGGAGGCGCGGCGCATCATGATGCAGGATGGCGGCGACATCGAGTTCGTCGAGCTGGACGGGCGCACCGTGCGCGTGCGCCTGAAGGGGGCCTGCGTCGGCTGCCCGCGTTCCACCCTGGATCTCAAGAATGTGGTCGAACGCCTGGTCCGCTCGCGGGCGCCGGGCGTGGCCTCCGTGGCCAACACCTTCTGAAGGCCACGGTGGCCCGGTGCAGCGGCAGCTGAATATCCGCAACGAGCTCGCGGAGATCCCCCGGCTGGCGCAGGAGGTGGAAGCCTTCTGCGAGGCCGCGGGGGTGGATGCCGGGTCGGTCCATCCGGTCAACCTGGTGCTCGACGAGTGGATCACCAACCTGATCTCCTATGCGTTCCCGGATCGGCAGGAACACCGCATCGGCGTGGAACTGCACGCCGGGCCCGAGGGCCTCACGGTCGAGGTCACCGACGATGGCACCCCGTTCAATCCGCTGGAAGACGCCCCCGAGGTGTCGCTGGAAGGCGACGTCGAGGAACGTGCGGTGGGCGGGCTGGGCCTGCATTTCATGAAGACCCTGATGGACGACATCCACTACGACCGCCGCGATGGCGTGAACCGGCTGCGCCTGCAGCGCCGTCCGCGCGGCTGACACCGCAGCGAAAGGACCTGGAAGACCATGGAGCTGAAAGAAGAGACCGTGGACGGCGTGCGCGTGATCCGTCCCGCCGGCCGTCTGGACAGCAACACCTCGCCGGAACTGGAAGCGGCGCTGTTCGCGCATCTGGAAGCGGATCCGCGCCTGGTCATCCGCTTTGCCGATGTCGAATACATCTCCAGCGCGGGCCTGCGCGTGATGCTGATGGCGGCCAAGAAGGTGCGGCAGCAGGGCGGGCAGCTGGTGCTGTGCGAGATCCACGAGCCGATCCGCGAGGTCTTCGAGATCAGCGGGTTCCTGTCGATCCTGGAGGTCTGTGACGACCGCGACGCGGCGGTGGCACAGGTGCGCGACGGGGCCTGACCCGGGCGGCCTGATCCCGGGCGCGGTCGTCAGGCCCCGGTGGGGTCCGCCTCACCCGCGGGGGCGCGATAGCGCAGTGCGAGGACGGTGATGTCGTCCGCCTGCGGCGTGCCCTCGGCGAAATCCTCGACCGACTGCATGATGGCGTCGACCTGATCGCGTGCCGGGCGACCGGCGAGCGCGTCGTACAGGGTGCCCAGGCGGTCCTCGCCGAACAGTGCCTGTTGCGGATCGGTGGCCTCGGTGACGCCGTCGGTATACAGCAGCAGTTCCTCGCCCGGCGCCAGGCGGACCTGCTGCGAGGCGTAGTCCATGTCCTCCATGGCACCCAGCACCAGCCCCGGCGGCAGCCGCAGCCATTCTCGCGAGCCGTCGGCGTAGCGGTGCAGCGGCGGGTTGTGGCCGGCGTTGGCCAGGGTCACCACGCCGGTGTCCAGGTCCAGGATCCCGCACAGGTAGGTCACGAACATCGCGTTCTCGTTGTGCAGGCACAGCTCGTTGTTCACGCGCGCGAGGATCCGGCCGGGGTCGGGCTCCTGCTCGGCGATCCCCTTGACCAGGGTCCGCGTGACCGCCATGAACAGTGCGGCCGGCACGCCCTTGTCGGAGACATCCCCCACGGCGAAGAACAGTCGCCCCTCGTCGTCCAGGGTGAAGAAGTCGTAGAGGTCGCCGCCCACCTCGCGGGCCGGACGCAGGTCCGCATGCAGCTCGACCCCGGCACGCATGCGTGACAGGTCCAGGCGCCGGGGCAGGAAACTCATCTGGATGTTGCGCGCGATCTTGAGCTCGGACTCGATGCGCTCCTTGGCCGCGGTGGTGGCGGTGAGGTCGTTGATGTAGTCCTTCAGCGACAGGCGCATTTCGTCGAACGAGCGCGCCAGTTCGCCCACCTCGTCCTGCGAGCGGATCGGGGGCAGCGGGCGGTCGAGGTTGCCGCGCGCGATCTCCCCGGCGCTGGAGACCAGCCCCTTGAGTGGCCGGGTGATGCCGCGCGAGATCGCGATGATGGCGCCCAGCAGCACCAGGAAGCCGGTGCTGCCGATGATCAGCACCCAGTGCATGACCCGCAGCACGTCGCCGAACAGCTCGCGTTCGGGGATGACCACGCCCACCACCCAGTCGGGGTCCGGCAGACGTACGTGATAGAGCCGCGCGGGTTCGTCGATCAGGGCCTCGGGCAGCCGGGTGAAGCCCTCGTCGCTGCGCTGCAGCTCGCGGCCCAGTTCCCGTAGCTCGGGCGCCTCCAGGGTCTCTGCGAGGCTGAACAGGCTCTCGCGCATGATCCAGTCGCGATCGGGCCAGGTGATGAAGCGCGTGCGCGGGCTCAGCAGGAAGGCAAATCCGCTGTCGAGGATCTCCACCTCGTCCACCCGGTCGGTGAGGCGCGGCAGTTCCACGTCCAGCGTGACCACGCCGGCGAGGGCCCCGGTGTTGCTCACTCCCTCGGTGTCCGGCCCGGGATGGCCGAACGGGGTGGAGAAGGTGGTGATCAGACGGTCGGGGTCGGCCGCGGAGGCAAACGGCTCGGCCCAGAAGTCGTGCCCGGTCAGGGCCGGGATCTGGTACCAGTCGCGGGTGAAATAGTCGCCGTTGTCGGCGCCCAGATCCATGTATTCCAGCGAATCGCCTTCCTCGTAGACGAACGGACCGAAGGCCTCGCGCCCGGGCAGGGCCGCACCGGGCTCCCAGCTCACCGCGGTCCCCTGGATCTCGTCCGAGCCGCCGGTCACCGACTCCAGCAGCGGGCGCAGGTCCTCCGGCGGGTGCGCGCCGGTGGTCAGGGAGGCGGCGAGGGTGCGGGCCGAGCCGGCGACCTCGTTGAGCGAGGACTCGATGCGGCTGGCGGTCGCATGGGTCAGCTCGCGCGCCTGGTCCTCGGCGTGGTCGAGCATGATCCCCCGGACCATGTAATATAGCAGCCCGGAGGTGCTGAAGAAGATCACGGCCACGGTCAGGACCGTGACCAGCGCCAGCCGGACCGCGAGGCTCTTACTCGGGGGGTGCATCGATCACCGGGCGATGAAAACGTTCGTGCTCCGCCGGCTCCCGGCTCAGGATGCCGGTCTCGCGCATCAGGGTATGCGCCATCAGGTAGTCTTCCGGATCCAGCACCGGGGCGGGCAGGCGCCCGGTGTCGTCCAGGTAGAGCGGGCGCAGCGCCTCCAGCATGAGGTGCTGGTGCGCGCGGTTGGACGGCTCGCCCTGTGCGCGCACGCGTTGCATCACTGCGTCCACTGCGGCCTCGGGATCGTCGAAGGCCTGCTGCCATCCGCGCAGCGAGGCACGCACGAAGGCCTCCACCGCCTCGGGGCGTTCCTCCAGCGTGGACGCCAGCACGTACACTCCGTCTTCGGCCAGCCCCACGCCGTGTTCCTCCAGCGAGATGGTCTCCAGTTCGTCAGGGTCGTGCCCGGCCAGGTACAGCTCGACCATCTCGTTGTAGAGCGTGGCGGTGGCCGCCTCCACCGCGCCGGTGCGCAGGGCGGTCATGGTGGCACCCTGGTCGACGATCTCCGGCTCGACGTCGTGGCTGCGGAACAGCGCCTCGGGCTGGCCGCGGAAGCTGTCCCAGCGGGCGACGCGCCGACCGTCCAGGTCCTCGGGCGTGCGGATCCCGTGTTCGGCCAGTGACACCATGACCAGCGACGACTCGTGCAGCAGTTGTGCTACGTTGACGACCTCCACCCCGGCCTCGCGCAGTTCCAGCGCCTGGACCAGGTAGAGCAGGGCGATGTCGGCCTCGCCGGAGGCCAGGGCCCGCGGTGCGGGATGGTCCGGGCCATGCGGCAGGATCTCCACGTCGAGGCCCGCCGCGGCATATTCGCCCCGCTCCTGTGCGAGGTAAAAGCCGGCGAACTGCGCCTGTGGCACCCAGTGCGGCTGCACCCGCAGGGGATCGTCGGCAACGCCGGTCATCGGCAGCAGGCCCAGCGCCGCCAGGCATAGCGCGGCGAGACCGGCGTGGCCACGACGGGTCGGGACGGGCGGGCCACTTGCGGGATGCGGGGTTGGACGGGGCATGCGTGCGGGATCACCGGGAGGGCCAATGACAACGCCGACCAGCATACCGGCCGCGAACACGGGACGCACCCGGCCAGCCGCCAGCGCCTGGCGGGTCCTGGCGTGGTTGCTGCTGGTCCTGCTGTGGCCGTTGCCGGCGAGTGGCGGCGCGTCCGTGGCGGATGTCGCGTTGCCGCTGCCGGTGGCGAGCGGGGATCCGCCACAGACCCTGCGCAGCGGCTGGTTCGAGCGACCGCCCTACCAGTTCGCCGACACCGCGGCCGCCGGGGGCGCCGGCGATCCGACCGGCCTGGATCTGCGTGTTGCGCAGGAGGCCCTGGAAGGCGTCGGCCACGCGGTCGGGTACCGTCCGATGGACTGGGCCGCTCAGCTCGAAGGCCTGCGTCGCGGGACCGTGGATTTCGTCGTCGGGACCTATTTCGATCCGGGGCGGCTGGATTACGTGCACTATTCGCGGCCGTACCGCGAGGAGCGCAACGCCCTGTATCTGCGCCGCGATGCCGACCACGGGTTCGCGGACCGGGATGCGTGGCTGGATGCGGTGGAGCAGGGCGAGTTCCGCCTCGGGCTGTCCACCGGCTATACCTTTGCCGATCCGGAGGTGGCCGGTCGCCTGTCCGATCCGGCGCCGGAGGCCCGCATCATGGACACGGCGGGGGATGCCGAGAACCTCGCCGCACTGGTGGACGGGCGCATCGACGGGTTCGTGGCCGATCCGGTGATCATGGACCTGATGCTGGCACGTACCGGGCAGGCGGATCAGATCCGGCGTGCCGGGCTTGATCTCGGCTCGGTGGGGGTGCGGGTGATGTTCAGCCGGGCGACGGTCCCGCGTGCCCTGGTCGACGCCTTCGACCGCGAGGTGGAGGCGCTGGAGGAGGGGCGGCGCATTGCCCAGCTGGAGGTCGAGCACATCCTGCCCGCCTTCCTGGTGATGACCACCAGCGAGCTGTGGTTCAACGCGTTGACTTTGATGGGGATCCTGGCGTTTTCCGCCTCCGGGGTGATGCTGGCCCGGCGCGAGCGCTACAACCTGTTCGGCGCGCTGGTGCTGGCCACCCTGCCGGCGATCGGCGGCGGGGTGCTGCGCGACCTGCTGCTGGGTCGCGAGCCGGTGTTCATCTTCGACACCCCGGAGTTCCTGCTGCTGCCCGTCGTGGTGGTGGCCACCGGGTTCGCGTTGTACAAGCTGCACGATCACTGGCTGGTGCATCGTGCCGCGGTGCAACGGCTGATTGCCCGTCAGCGGGCCGGGGTGGGCGGACGCCTGGTCGGCTGGCTGCAGCAGGGGCTGGATGCCTGGGCGGTGGCGGCGTTCACCGTGATCGGCGTGGGCGTGGCGGTGGAGTCGCAGGCCAGTCCGCTGTGGCTGTGGGGCCCGGTGATGGCGGTGGTCACGGCGTCCTTCGGGGTGATCATGCGCGACGTGGTGCGTTCGGATTTCAACATCGACATGCTCAAGCGCGACTCCTTCGCCGAGATCGCGGTCCTCGGCGGACTTGCCTACTCCCTGCTCCTGCTGTGGCCCCCGGTGGAGCTGTCGATGACCTACATCCTGGTGGTCACCAACGTGGTGATGCTGGTGCTGTTCGCCGCGCGCCTGCTGGTGCTGTGGTCGGGACGTATCAATCCGCTGCAGATGGGCGACCCGCACACCTTGCCGGAACGCCGGCTGGACGACCTGGAGGCTGCCGAACCGGCGCTGTGGGAGCGCCTGGCGGGGTTCCTGGAGGAGGATGCGCAGGGTCGTGCCCGGGCGGCCGAGCCGGGCCGGCTGGAGTCCCTGCACAAGGACTTCGGCTATGCCCTCGAGCCACTGCTGTCCGAGTTCACCTCGCTGGCCGCCGAACCGCTGTTCGAGAGCACCGTGGTGCGCTATCAGAACCTGCGCAGCCGGTTCGACACCCTGCGCGGGCTGGAACAGCAGCTCTACGACCATCTGCGTGCGCCTGCGCCGGGCGATCTGCCCGACGCGGAGCAGGCGCGCGAGCTGGAGACCCGGGTCTGCGAAGGGCTGCGCAGCCTGCTGGATACCGTGACCATGGCCGTCAACAGTGGCGACCGGGAAGACTTCGAGTGGCTGCGCGAGCTGAGCAGTAACCAGCGCACGCGCTTCGACGGGCTGCGCGCGCGCTATCTGCAGTCGGCCGATCCGCGGCCCGGCGGGGCTCTGGATCAGGTACTGCAGCGCACCCATCGGGTGGAGCGGATGATGTGGATGCTGGCCGACTACGTGGAGCAGCGGCTGGCGCCGGGCGGCGGGGCGGCCGTCAGTGACCGCCGCCAGCGGCAGGCGCTGCTGCAGGGGGCGTAGCGCCCGCGCCGGGATCCGGCCGGCGCGGGACGCGCGCAACGGCGGCCTTCAGTGCCTGGCGGTGGTGGCGCCGGCCGGTCTCGTCCAGCGGCGCGAAGCGCAGGGCGTTGTAGTGCCGGGCGAAGGCCTCCAGGGCCTCGCGGTCCTGTGGCCGGGCCGCGGCCACGCGCCGCACCCAGGCATCCACGCTCTCGTGCGGCTGGTGCGCCAGGCCCGCGCCGCGCAGGCGCCGGGACAACCGGTGGAGGGCGCGCTGCGCCGGATCCCGGCGCTCGCGTCCGCGCAGCAGCAGCCACAGCGCGACCCCGGCAGCCAGGGTGCCGAAGCTGACCCCCAGCGCGATCAGCACGCTGCGCCAGTCGCGAGGATCCAGGCCAAAGCGCTCGAACAGCCGCTGCTGACGCTCGGGGGTGAACGCCAGCACCCAGGTCTCCCAGCGAAAGCCGATGAACTCTCGCCAGTCCTGCAGCTCGAAACGCGCCTGCTGCAACCAGGAGAGGCCCTCGCGGCGCAGGAAGTCCGGTGTCTGCTCGCCCTCGGAGGGTGACAGGCCCTGCAGGCCCTGCTCGATGCGCTCGGGCGCAATCGCCGCAGTGGGGTCGACCCGTAGCCAGCCCTCGCCGTCGATCCAGACCTCGTTCCAGGCATGGGCGTCGGCGTTGCGCAGGCGCAGATAGCCACCGCGTTCGCGCCACTCGCCTCCGTGATAGCCGGTGACCACCCGCGCGGGGACGCCCGCCGCCCGCATCAGCACCGCGAACGCCGAGGCGTAGTGTTCGCAGTAGCCGGCGTGGGTATCGAACAGGAACGCATCGGTGTGATCGCCCGTGGTCTGCGGTGGCTGCAGGGTGTAGCGGTAGGGTTCGCCGGAGAAACGCGCCAGGGCGGTTTCAATGATGGCGCGCGGGTCGTCGTGCGTGGCCGTCCAGAGCCCGGCCTGGGCGCGGGCCTGCGGCGCGGCGCCCGGGGGCAGCGCCAGGGCCCGCTCGCGGGTCTCGGGGTCCAGGGCGGGGACGTCGGCGTCGCTGCCCGGGGGGCGCGTCAGATCGGCGCTGGCGGTGTACTGGATGCGCCCGGTGATGCGCTGGTCGCGGATGACCTGATGGTTCGCGCGCAGCTCGGCATCGTCGGGCAAGCGGGCGGGATATTCCAGAACCGGCAGGTAGCGGGAACGCGTGGGTTCCAGCGTGACGGTGTAGTCGACGGTATCGCCCTCCACCGCGGGCGGTTCGATCGACGAATCTCCACGATCGGCACGCCATTGGCGGCCGTCGAAGTCGGTCATCACCATGCTCCGCCAGTATTGTGCGCGGGTCGGCGGGATCTCGCCGTGGAATTCGACCCGGGCGGCGACGGTTTCGTCCTGCAGCAGTTCGGCGATGTCGCCGGGGTTCATCTCGTCGGACAGGCCGGTCTGCGCGGTGTCGTCCCGGTCCTCGCGATCGCCCCAGAGCGGCCCCTCGATGCGCGGGAAGACGATGAACAGGATGAGCATGAACGGCAGGGCGTGTACCAGCATGGTCCCGGCGCGGCGGGCCAGATAACCGGGCGTCAGCGGGCGGGCGGCGTGCAGCTGCACCAGGGCCGCGGTCAGCAGCAGCGCCCCCAGCAGCGACCACAGCCCGATCCAGAAAGCCTGGTCGAAGAAATACGTGGTGACGATGACGAAATAACCCAGAAACAGCGCAATGACCACGTCGCGTCGGCTGCGCGCCTCCAGCAGCTTGAGCGCGATCATCACCAGCAGCAGCGCGCTCCCGGCCTCCTGGCCGAACAGGGTGCCGTAATGTGCCAGGGTCATGGCGCCGGCACCCAGGGCGAGGAGGCTCATCACCCACAGCGAGGGCGCGCGGGTCCCGCGCCAGTGCACCCAGCCGCGCAGCAGCACGGCCAGGGCCATCAGCAGGGTCACCCAGGCCGGCTGGTACCAGGCGTGCGGCAGCGCGGCCACGGGCAGGGCGATCAGCGCGATGCCCAGCCCGCGCAGTTCCTCGCGCGGCGGGGCCGGGCGGGTGAGCCAGCCCTCCCTCATGCTCCGTCCTCCAGCGGCAGGGGTGCCGGGGCGGCGCGAAAACGGGCCAGCGCCTGCAGGCAGTGGTCACGATGTTCCGGGCCCTGGCCGGGGTCGATGCGCTGGCCCGGCAGACGCAGGCCCCAGGCGCGCTCCTGCGCATGGGCCTCCAGCACCTGATGGCAGAGCATCGACAGGCGGGTCTCGGTGTCGCCGTGGGGCAGCGCGTCGTAGTCGAACCAGAGGTCGTCCTGTACCCCGCCGGGGCTTTCGCGCACGTGCAGCTTGCCGCTGCGGGCATAGGCCTTCCAGATGATGCGGCCGGGCGGATCGCCGGGGCGGTAGGGCCGGATGTGGTCGGGCGGTTCCTCGGACTGTCCGCGGGCGCCGGTGTCCTCGTCGCCGTCGCCGTGTCCGGCCAGGGCCCGGCCCGGGTCCACGGGCGACGGATAGACCAGGATCTCGGCGTCCAGATTGAGCCAGCTCCAGGCCTCCAGGACCCCCAGCGGGAAGCGCGTGTCCACGCGCTGGCGCGGCAGGCGGTAGACTCCGCGGGGCACGGCCGGCAGCACGATGCGGGCATCGCTCCGGCCACCTGCGGGGATCGCGACCGGTTCGGAAGCGTGTGCACCGACCCGCACGGTAATGGCTTCGCGCCCCCGGCCGTCGGTTTCATGGAGTCGCAGTTGCGCTTCGGGCGCGTTCCCGGCGAACACCGGGTCGATCGGCAGCGGGCGAATCTCCAGTCCCAGCAGGTTGCGATGGGTGTACCAGATGGCGTTGTGCCCGATCCCGGCCAGCAGGAAGGTCAGCAGGAACGCCATGTTGTTGGCGTAGTTGATCGAGCCCAGCAGCATGATCAGGATGATCCCGAGCAGGGTGTAACCGGCGCGGGTGGGCAGGATGTAGATGCGGTCGCGGCCCAGCCGCGCATGCTCGCCGTCGTGCGCGTGGCGGCGGTTGATCCAGCGGATCGCGTCGTCGCGCAGGCGCTGCCAGGTGCCGCGCAGGCGTCGCCGGCGATTCAGCGGCTGGGCACGCATTCCAGCAGGGCCTCCACGGTGCGGGCGGGATCCTGCGGCTCGCGGGCGCGTACGCGGTGGCCGGCCACCGCCGGCAGGACCCGGGCGATGTCGTCGGGGGTGATGTAGTCGCGCGCGTCGAGAAACGCGTGGGCACGTGCCGCGCGCAGCAGGCCCACGCCGGCACGCGGCGACAGGCCGTGGGCAAAGCGGGCGGTATCACGGCTGGCAGCCACCAGCTCCTGGAGATAGTCGAGCACCTTGGAATCGGCGTGCACGGCATCCACGGATGCCTGCCACTCGGCCAGCTGTTCCGGCGTGGCCATGGTGTCCGGGGCCGGGTGGCCGGTGTCCCCGCGGCGTTCCAGCAGGGCGCGCTCGGCCCTTGGGTCGGGGTAGCCGAGTTCGATGCGCATCAGAAAGCGGTCCAGCTGCGACTCCGGCAGCGGATGCGTGCCGACCTGCTCCTCGGGGTTCTGGGTGGCGATCACGAAGAACGGCTCGGGCAGGTCGCGGGTCGCGCCTTCCACGCTGGCCTGGCGTTCTTCCATGGCTTCCAGCAGGGCGCTCTGGGTCTTCGGTGGTGCCCGGTTGACCTCGTCGGCCAGCAGCACCTGGGTGAAGATCGGCCCGGGATGAAAGCGGAATTCGCCGCTTCCCTGTTCGAACACCGACACGCCCAGCACGTCACCCGGGAGCAGGTCGCTGGTGAACTGGACCCGGCGGTAGTCCAGATTCATCGCGCGCGCCAGTGCGTGCGCCAGCGTGGTCTTGCCCACGCCGGGCAGATCCTCGATCAGCAGATGGCCGTTGGCCAGCAGGCAGGTGAGCGCCAGACGGATGGCGCGGGGCTTGCCGAGCAGGATCTGGTTCAGGGCCTGTTCCACCCGCTGCAGGGCGTCCGTTCCCGAAGACATGGCGTTCTCGCGTTATGGGGGAGTTGCAGAAGAGTTTGTAGCGGCCGAATGGTTCCCCTGTATCTGCAGAGTGTCCCCCGCGCTCCGGCGCGGCTACCATGGTCGCGCACGAGTCGGGAAAACGGCATGGACACAGCGTCAGGGGCCCAGCGGCCAGCCTTCCAACATGATGCCACAGACGGGCCGTCCCCCGGTCTGCGCCTGTCGGGCAGCCTGGACACCGCCGCGGTGGAACGGTCCTGGGGCCCGCTGCGCGATCGCGTGCGCCTGCTGGCGCGCGAGGCGGGGGGCGGGACCCTGCCCGTGGATGTCACCGGTCTGAGCTATTGTGACGGCGCCGGGGCCGCCCTGCTGCACGCGCTGGAACGGGATGCTGCGGCCGGGGGGGTGACGCTGGAGCTGGTCGGCGCCACGCGCATGGTCGAGGAGCAGCTGGCTCCGTATCGTGAGCTGGATGCGGTGACGCCCGCGCGCGGTGAGGGCCGCAGCGACTGGCGCAGCCGCTGGACGAACGCGGTCGGACAGGTGGGACGCGCGGGCTGGGAGCAGATGGCGTTCATCGGCGAACTGGGCCGTGCCCTGTGGGCAGCGCTGCGCCATCCGCGGCAGGTGCGCTGGGGCGATACCTTTCGCGTGGCCGAGGTTGCCGGGTTCCAGGCCCTGCCGATCGTCTCTTTGATCGCCTTCCTGATGGGCGTGATCCTGGCGTTCCAGTCAGCGATCGCGATGCGTCAGTTCGGCGCGGAGATCTTCGTGGCCAACCTGGTCGCGGTGTCGCTGTTCCGCGAGCTGGGCCCGCTGATGATGGCGATCCTGCTGGCGGGGCGCTCGGGGGCGGCGTTCGCCGCCGAGATCGGGACCATGAAGGTGAACGAGGAGGTGAATGCCCTGCAGACCATGGCCCTGGATCCGGTGCGCTTCCTGGTGGTGCCCAAGGTGCTGGCGGGCATCCTGGTCGCGCCGCTGCTGGCGCTGTACGCCAATCTGATCGGCCTGCTGGGTGCGGCGATGGTGCTGCAGGGCTTCGGCATCCCGTGGGTTGCGTTTCTCAATCAGGTGACCGGAGCGGTGTCGCTTTCGGACCTGTTCTCCGGATTGTTCAAGGCCGGGGTGTTCGGCCTGCTGGTGGCCAGCGTCGGTTGCCTGCGCGGCCTGCAGACCGGCAACGGCGCGGCGGCGGTGGGCGGCTCCACCACCAGTGCGGTGGTTACGGCGATCATCCTGATCGTGGTGTTCGACGGCCTGTTCGCGGTCCTGTTCTATCACCTGGGGGTGTGAGGCATGGCGCAGTCCGATACGGATCCGGTGATCCGGGTGGAAGGCCTGACCATGGGCTTCGACGATTTCGTGCTGATGCGTGATCTGAACTTCGAGGTCCGCCGTGGCGAGATCTTCGTGATCCTCGGGGGCTCCGGGAGTGGCAAGAGCACGCTGCTCAAGCACATGATCGGGCTGTATGCCCCGCAGGCCGGAAGGATCTGGATCGGCGACGCGGATATTGCCCACGCCGACGGCGAGCGTTTCGAGGCCATCCTGCGGGGCATGGGGGTGATGTATCAGATGGGGGCGCTGTTCGGGTCCATGACCCTGCTGGAGAACGTGCGCCTGCCGCTGGAGGTTCACACCGCTCTGCCGCGTCCGGCGATGGACGCTGTGGCCCGCGCGAAGCTGCAGCTGGTGGGGCTGGGCGCGTTCGCGGATTTCATGCCCTCGGAGATCTCCGGCGGCATGCAGAAACGTGCCGCGATCGCGCGGGCCATGGCGCTCGACCCCTCGGTACTGTTCCTGGATGAACCCTCGGCCGGGCTGGATCCGATTACCTCGCGCGAGCTGGATCGGCTGATCCGGCGGCTCGCGCGCAGCCTGGGCATGACCATCGTGATCGTGAGCCACGAGCTCGCGAGCATTTTTGCCATCGCCGACCGCGTGATTATGCTCGACAAGGAAACCCGGGCCATCGTCGCCGACGGGGATCCGCGACGCCTGCGCGAGGAGTCGACACACCCCTGGGTGCGGCGCTTTCTGGGCGGCGACCAGGACGAAGCAGCCAACGGCGAGGAGACCTCCGCATGAGTGCCCGACAGCATTTCCGGCTGGGCCTGTTCATCCTCGGCGGGCTCGCCGCGCTGGTGATCATCCTGCTGATTGCGACGGCGGGGAATTTCTTCCGACCGTCGATGATGATCGAGACGTACATGGATTCGTCGGTGCAGGGACTGGAGGTCGGCGCCCCGGTGAAATTCCGCGGGGTCCAGATCGGCGAGGTCACCCGGCTGGGTTTCACCTCGGTGGAGTACGAACAGGATGTGCCCCCGGCGGAACGCAAGCGCTACGTGCTGGTGCGCGCGCGCCTGTGGCCGGACCGTTTTGCGACCACGCCGCAGGAAGCCCTGTTCGAGGACGATGTCCTGGAGCAGCTGGTCGAGGCCGGGCTGCGGGTGCGCATGGCGGCCCAGGGCATCACCGGCATGAACTACCTGGAGGCGGACTTCGCCGATCCCGCGGAACACCCGCCGCTGGACCACCCCTGGGATCCGGAGCACGCCTATCTGCCGTCGGCGCCCAGCATCACGATGCAGTTCATTGAATATGCCGAGAAGCTGCTGGAACGCATCGACGATATCGATATCGAGGGCGTGGTGGGGAATCTCAACAGCCTGCTGGTCAATCTCGACGACACCGTGTCGAGCATCGACGTGGAGGGCATCGCCGGACGGGCGGACGACCTGATCGGCGAACTGGAGACCACGGCCACCAGCGCCGAGCGCATCATGGAATCCGTCGAGAACCTCCTCGACCATCCCGATACGCAGGCCCTCCCGGGCGAGACCCGCGAGACCATGCGTCAGCTGAGGCGCACCGCGGAACAGGCCGAGATCGGCGAGCTGGTGGCCCGGATCGAGGGTATGGTGGAACGCCTGGATCGCGGCGTGGAAGTGAACGAGGCGAAACTGGCGGAGACCCTGGAAGAGCTGCAGAGCACCACGCGCAGCCTGCGCAGCCTTTCGGAAGACGTGCGGCGCAATCCGGCGGGTACCCTGTTCGGGGCACCGCCGCCGCGCAGTATCATGGACCGGGACAACCGGGGAGAGGAACGCTGATGACACGCGCGCTACTGCTGGCGGTGCTGGCCGCATTCCTGCTGGGGGGCTGCGGTCTGCTGGCCGAACGCGAACCGGTGGAGCGGGCGTGGTTCCTGCTGGAACTGCCGGAAGACACCGGGCCGCCCGCAGCCGATGCCGGGGCGCCCGTGGCGGTGGAGCTGGGCTCGGTGCGCGTGGCTCCCGCCTATGCCGAGAAGGGGCTGGTGTACCGCCTGGGGCCGCACGAGTACGAATCGGACTACTACAACGAATGGTTCCTGCGTCCGGCGGAACAGGTGGAACAGCTGCTGCGCGAACGCTGGACCCGTGGCGACGGCGCCGTGGTTCTGGTGGACGACGCCCGCGCCGCGCGGGCGGCCGGGCAACCGGTGGTGGAACTGCACGTGCTGGTCACGGCCCTGTACGGTGACCTGGATACGCACAGCGGCCGCGATGCCGCACGCGTGGGGCTGCGGACCCGGCTGGGTGGTGCTGATCGGACCGAGCTGGCGCATTTCGAGGCCACCGAAGCCCTGCAACAACGCTCGCCCCGGGCCCTGGTGGCCGCCCTGTCCCGCGGCATGGCGGCCAGCCTCACGGACCTCGAGGCGGAACTCCAATCCTTCGCGCGACAGGAGGCGGACGGATAATGGCCGACCCGGACCCGCAAGCCACGGTGTATGACTTCGAAGTGACCCGCGCCGACGGCGGGCGGCAGCGGCTCGGCGATTACCGCGGCGAGGTGCTGCTGATCGTCAACGTCGCCTCGCAGTGCGGCTTCACCCCGCAGTACGAAGGGCTGCAGGCGTTGCAGGATCGCTATGGCGAACGCGGCTTCCGGGTGCTGGGGTTCCCCTGCAACCAGTTCGGTCGCCAGGAGCCGGGCGATGCCGACTCCATCCGGGTCTGCGGTCTGCGCTTTGGCGTGAGCTTCCCGGTGTTCGCCCGCATCGAGGTGAACGGGGAGGGCGCCGACCCGCTGTTCCGCCACCTCAAGACGGCCGGCCCCGGTGCCCTGGGCACGCAGCGGATCAAATGGAACTTCACCAAGTTTCTGGTGGGGCGGGACGGCCGCGTGATCCGGCGCTTTGCCCCCACGCGGCGCCCGCAGGATCTGGCCAGCGCCATCGAACGGGCGCTGGACGAGCCCGCGCCCGCCAGCGTGGCATGAGCGAGCAGGATGACGTGCGCTGGATGGAACAGGCGCTCGCACAGGCCGAGGCCGCAGCCGCAGCCGGCGAGGTGCCCGTAGGCGCGGTGCTGGTGGATGCCGAAGGCAACGCCCTCGCGGCGGCCCACAACGCACCCATCGCCAGCCGTGACGCCACCGCGCACGCCGAGATCCGCGCCCTGCGCGCGGCCGGGGAGCGTGTGGGCAACTACCGCCTCCCCGGCACCACCCTCTACGTGACCCTGGAGCCCTGTTCCATGTGCGCCGGCGCCATCATCCACGCCCGCGTGGCGCGGCTGGTGTACGCCGCGGCCGATCCACGCACCGGGGCCACCGGCAGTGCCATCGACCTGATCCACCATCCGGCCCACAACCACCGCGTGGCGGTCACCGGCGGCGTGCTGGCCGAACGCGCCGCGACCCAGCTGCGCGACTTCTTCCGCGCCCGTCGGCGCAACACGCCCGCTGTCGGGGACGAAGATGGCGCGCCGCCCGAACCCGATCCGCAAAGGAGAACTTCATGATCCGAATGCGCCACATCCTGCTGGCCCTGCCGCTGGCTGCGGGCCTGCTGGTCACGGCCGTTGCCGCGGACGAGATCCACAGCGTGGAAGCCCTGAATCAGGCACCGGAAGAGCTTGAGGGCGAGACGGTGCGCCTGGAAGGCATCATCGCGCAGGTCAATGAGGACATCATGGGCCGCAATTTCCTGCGACTGGTGGACGGCACCGGCGAGCCCGGCGACTTCATTACCCTCACCAGCCAACAGACCGCCGATCCGGGTGACCGTGTGCGGGTGGAAGGGGTCTACGTGCTCGACCGGGATTTCGGTGCCGGCTACGTCTACCCGGTCCTGATCGAACAGGCCCGCCTGGAGGATATGGACGACTGAAAACATGCCACCGAGGCGGTGCTGACGCGATGTGACGGCATCGAACAACAGCGCTGTCGGAGTGCCTGGCGCTAAAGGCCGTTCCGGGCGAGCAGTTCCGGGAGCTGGCGCTTGAAGCGGAAGAATCCGTGGGTGGCATGTGGCCAGGCGAGGTCGTCCCAGGTCCGGCGCAGCGGAATGACTTCGATCCCGTCTTCCGCCAGCTCGCGGGCAACGTCATCCAGGGCGTCGGGCAGGGGGCCGACGGGCGCCTCCGGTGTAGCGATGGTGGTCACGCCCGCGGCGGCGCACTGCGCCCGTAGGGTCTCTGCGTGGAGTTGCGGGAGAAGGGTTGCGGGCTGCTGCAGGGTCTCGCCCGCGCGCCGTGCCGCATCCTCGGCCAGTGAATTGACCCAGTG
Source organism: Thioalkalivibrio sp. ALE11 (assembly GCF_000381205.1). Taxonomy (NCBI): domain Bacteria; kingdom Pseudomonadati; phylum Pseudomonadota; class Gammaproteobacteria; order Chromatiales; family Ectothiorhodospiraceae; genus Thioalkalivibrio; species Thioalkalivibrio sp. ALE11. The sequence continues at coordinate 255,654 of NZ_KB906167.1, forward strand.
GGCGGTGGTGGCACCAAAGGGCCAGGGGATGTCGGGGTGGCCGCGCCGGGCGACGGCGATTGACGCCACGTCCGTTCCCGCCGGCAACACCTCGTGACCGCTGAACTCGTCGCCATGCAACAGGAGGAGCACGCGCCGGCCGCGCGGCAGGGTGCGCGGGGCCGGAAGGGCGCTGGCGGAAGGCGGGGTCTCGTCGCGGATCGCGGGCGCCTCGGACGCGAGATCCGTCGGGCCGAACCGATTGTCGGTAAAGCGGGCAATGTTGTCGGTCGTCGCGAGGTAGGTCTTGCCCGGCGTCTGGATGCCGGCGACCCAGCGCCAGCCCAGGGTGTTGGAGGCGGGGTCGGCGTCGAGCAGATGGCGCAGGAAGAAGTCCGCCCCCAGTGTCCACGGCAGCCTCAGGGTGAAGATCCAGATCGACGCGAACCACATGCGCGCGTGGTTGTGCAGATACCCGGTTGCGACCAGTTCGCGGGCCCAGTGGTCGAATCCTTCGACTCCGCTGCGTCCGGCCTCGGCCGCGGCAACGCGCTCGCGCAGGCCATCGTCTTCGGCAAGGCGTGACCGTTCGATGTCCCGTTCCGCCAGGAAGGCCCGCCAGACCCCGGGGCGCATCTGCAGCCAACCCTTCCAGTAGGTCCGCCAGAAGACCTCCTGAACGAACTTCTCGGCCGCCTCGGGTGAATGCCAGGCCAGCAGCCGCGCGATCACCTCGTGTTCGCTGATGGCCCGGTGGCGAAGGTAGGGCGAAAGCAGCGATATGTTGTCGCGTTCACCGGGTCCGGGATCGTGGTTGCGCCGGGCCGCATAGTGATGCCCCGCACGCGGGGCAAAATCCGACAGCCGCTCCAGGGCGGCCGCCCGCGACGGCGGAAAAAGGGCAGCGCGACCGTCCGGGGCGTCGTCGTTGGCGTCGACGACGCCGTTCACGAGGCACCCGTTCGCGGGTCGGGAAGGGTTTCCAGGACCGCGTCTGCGAGGGCGCGCCCACTGTCGAATGCCGCCTCTACGTGTGGTCCCAGGGCCCAGTCGCCACAGGCACCCAGACGCTGCCCGGCGTCCCAGAGGCACGGCCGCCCGGCGGCCTGCTCGACCCGCGCGTACAGCCATCGGTGGACCTGATGGTGGAGCAGGCGGGCGGAGCCGAGCAGGGGCCGCAAAGCGGTCAATAGCGGATGTGCCAGTTGATCCGGGTCTTGCTGGATGTGCTCGCGGAACCAGTCGGGACCGGCGTGGGCCACGAGGGTCTCGGATTCCGTCTCTCGGCCGGGTTTGGTGCCGTTCCGGGCAACCCATGAAAGTGGCTGACCGGACAATTGGCGCGATGTTTCGTGCAGGTCGGTGGAGCCTTCGACGGCGGCCATCAACGCAATGCAGGGGGCATAACGAACGTCCGCGAGCGCCGCAAAGCCCGTTCCGGCGGTGGCCGACAGTTCGGCGGCCTGCGGTGCGGGCAGGGCGAGCAGGACTGCGTCGAACGGGCCCTCGAGCCCCGCATGCTCAGGCGTCGACTCGACCTGCAGATGCCAGACCCCGTCGCAACGTCGAAGCCGCTCGACCCGGGAGTTGCGCCGCACCTCCAGGGGCGCAGCCAGCGCGCCGGCCGGGGCCGTCATGTCGGGACGGCCGACGTACCGGTCCGCTCCCCACGCCGCCACCGCACCCTGGTCCTGCCAGGCGTGCACCTGGTGGCGAAAGTCTGTGCCACGAGCGGTGAAATACTGGGCCCCGTGATCGAAGCTCAGGCCATCCGTGTGCCGCGTGGCCATGCGTCCGCCGAGGCCCCGGCTCTTCTCCAGCACGAGACAGTCATGGCCGGCATCGTGCAGCCGTCGGGCGGCTGCGAGCCCGGAGATCCCGGCGCCTATGATGGCGATGCGTGCCACCACCCCTCAGCCGCCCGTCGGGACCATGGGGCGCACGCGGGAGAACCCGCCGTCCACCGACAGGACCTGGCCGGTGACCCATTCGGCCTCGTCGGACAACAGCCATGTGACGGCCCGCGCGAGGTCTTCCGCCTGCCCGTAACGCTGCAGCGGATACTGCGCTTCGATCTGCGCCTCGGCACGCGGGGAGGCAAACAGCCGTTCGGTGGCGCCCGTCCGTGTCAGCCCGGGGGCAATCCCGTTGACCCGGATGCCGTGGCCGGCGTAGGTCGCCGCAGCGGCCGGGACCAGGCTGGCGATCGCGCCCTTGGCCATCGCAATCGCCTCGTGATTGGAGACGCCGATCTGGGCGACGACCGAGCTGAACAGAACGGCGCTGTCCCGGGGTTCGTCCGTCTGGAGTCGGGCCTTCACCCAGGCGCGCAGGGTGTAGAAGGCGCTGTCCTGGTTGGCCGCCATGCAGTCGCGATACTGCGCCTGTGTGGTTCGGTGCAACGGGGCCAGCAAGGCGCTGCCGGCACAGTGAGCGAGTCGCGCGGGGGCTCCCCGAAATGTTCGGAGGCCCGGACCACGACCTGATCCGCGCCTTCCGCGGTGCTGACATCCGCGACGATGGTGCATGCCTCGAGGTCATCCGGAAGCTGCCCGCGAAGGGCGTCCAGTCCCTCGGCATTGCGCGAGACGAGAGCAACCCGGTCATGGGCGGGATCGAGCGATCGCACAAGCGCGCTCGCCACCCCGCCGGTTGCGCCGGTCACCAGTACTGTTCGTTTGCTCATCTCGCGTGGGTCCTTCGGGGTTTTTTCCGGGTCGATACACAGCGTTCGTCCCGGTTCCGACGGGCGAGTTCAACCGGGGTCTTTGGTGCTCGTCGCGCAGTGCAATAGCCCCGCCTGAATGCGGCGGGGCGGGGTGTCAGGTTCGGCCGATCAGGGCCGGTTCGCTGCGGCAATCGTCACCGGTGTCGGTCCAGGCATGCCGCGCGCAGCACGATCCATGATTTCTTGATCCCGGGATTCCCGACTGGGCTCGGGTTCCGGACGCAAGCTTGTCACAGGGAGGCGGCGGTTCGATGAAGAATCGCATGGCGATCCACCAGGGCCGTGATGTCGCGGTCGTAACCGCCGCCGATCACCGCTGCCACGGGCACGGCTCTCTCGCGACAGACCTGCAGCACATGCCGGTCCCGCGCCTCGAGGCCCGCATCGGTCAGCTCCAGATGCCCCAGCCGGTCCGCCTTGTGCACGTCGACGCCGGCGTCGTAGACCACGAGATCCGGGCGCACGTCGTCGATCAGGGTCGCCAGGGTATCCCGCAGGGTGGCCAGATAGGCATCATCGCCAGTGCCCCGGGCGAGTTCGATGTCGTGGTCGCCGGGCGTCTTGCGCGCCGGGAAATTGCTCCCCGCATGCATGGAGAAGGTCACCACCTCGGGGGTATCCGCGAAGATGGCGGCGGTGCCGTCGCCCTGATGCACGTCGAGGTCGATGATCAGGACGCGTCGGGCCCAACCCCTGGCCCGGGCGTGCGCTGCCGCCACCGCGATGTCGTTGATCAGGCAGTAGCCACTCGCGAATCCCGCGTGGGCATGGTGAGTGCCGCCGGCGGTGTTCAGGGCCAGTCCGTCGCTCAGCGCGGCCTCCACGGTCAGCAGGGTGCCGCCCGTCTCCAGCCGTACCCGCTCCACCAGCGCCTCCGACCACTGAAATCCGCTGCGCCTCTGGGCAGCCCTGCTGGTCTGGCCGGCGAGGAAGGCATCCAGGTAGGCTGGTGTATGCACGCGGGACAGGGCGTCCCAGGAGACGATATCCGGCTGCACCCATTCGAACGCCGTGTCGGACAGCCCGGTTCCAGCCGCTCCCGCAGGACCCGGAACTTGGCCATCGGAAACGGATGCCCATCCGGAAGTTCGATCGTGTACCCCGGATGATGGATCAGTTTGAGCGGCATACAGCGACCCCGGCCTTCAGTCGGCGGGCTTTCGTGCCAGCAGCATGTAGTTGACACTCATGGATCGCGACAGCCACATCCGGCGGGTGAGCGGATTCACCTTCACCCCCGTCTGCGCCACGGGCTCCAGGCCGTCCCGCGCCAGCAGATCGCGTGTTTCGCGGGGCGTGACAAAACGCTTCCACTGATGCGTGCCTCGGGGCAGGATGCGGAACAGGTACTCGGCACCGACGATCGCGACCACGAACGACACCGGATTGCGATTGATGGTGGCCAGGAAGGTGTGGCCGCCGGGACGCAGCATGCGGTTGACGCTCGCCATGAATGCGGGCAGATCCGCTACATGCTCGACCACCTCCATGTTCAGGATCACGTCGAAGTCCTCCCCGCGCTCGGCGAGGGCCTCCGCCGTATTGACCTCGTAGCGGATATCCAGGCCCTGCTCGTCGGCATGCAGCCTCGCCGCGGCGATGTTGCGGTCGACGACGTCCACGCCCAGCACGTCCGCGCCCAGGCGGCTCATGGCCTCGCTCAGCAGTCCGCCGCCACAGCCAGTGTCGAGCATCCAAAGGTCTCTGTCCGACCACACAATGGACCATGCAAACAGTGCACTTGATTGGTCCCATGTTTCGTGGCCCAATCCGCGTTTCGTCCACCCGCTGAACAAGCCCCGCAGGGCGTGGCCTCCTGCGGGGGGCACCACCTGAAACCAACCCATCCGGCGACTACATGCTCACGTCCTACCGTAAAGCCTTGGCTCTTCTCAACGGCCAGGGGGAATGCTGCGGCGGCCTCGTGCTCGGGGCGACCGCCTTCGTGCCACAGTTGCTGAAAAATGCCGAGGGAGGATGGAATTGATTCGTGTTCTGGTTACTGGCGGTGCCGGTTTTATTGGGTCAGCGGTTGTCCGTCAGTACATCGCCGAGACCGGTTCGACAGTGATCAATGTCGACGCACTGACGTATGCCGGAAACCCCGAGTCCCTGGGCGATGCGCGCGAGCATCCACGGCATGTATTCGAGCATGTGGATATCACCGACCGAGCCGCCCTGGAACGGGTGTTCCGGGAACATCGGCCGGATGCCGTGATGCACCTGGCGGCGGAGTCTCACGTGGATCGGTCCATCGAAGGTCCGGCGGCATTCGTGGAGACCAACGTGACCGGCACGCACAATCTGCTGGAAGCGGCCCGTGGCTACTGGTCGGAGCTTGAGGGTGAAGCGAAAGAACGCTTCCGTTTCCATCATGTATCCACGGACGAGGTGTACGGGGATCTCGGCCCCGAGGATCCCGCTTTTACGGAAGAGACACCGTATGCCCCGAGTTCTCCTTACTCGGCCAGCAAGGCGGCAAGCGACCATCTGGTGCGTGCATGGCATCGCACATATGGGCTGCCGGTCGTGATCACCAACTGCTCGAACAACTACGGTCCATACCAGTTCCCGGAAAAGCTAGTCCCCCTGATGCTCCTCAATGCCATGGACGGCAGGCCGCTGCCGGTTTACGGACGCGGGGACAACGTCCGCGACTGGCTGTATGTCGAGGACCACGCACGGGCCCTCCGCCACGTGCTGGTCCACGGCGAAAGCGGGAGGACCTACAATATCGGAGGGCGTTGCGAGCGTACCAATCTGGAGGTCGTTCACGCGCTATGCGCGGTCCTCGACGAACTCGTACCGGACGAGGAGGGCCCCTACACACGCCTGATCGAGTTCGTGAGGGATCGCCCCGGACACGACCGCCGCTACGCCATCGACGACACCCGCCTCGCGAATGAACTGGGCTGGCAGCCGAGGGAGAACTTCGAGACGGGCCTGAGGAAAACCGTGCAGTGGTACCTCGACAACCCGGAATGGATCGAGCGCGTGCGCTCCGGCGCCTACCGCGAGTGGATCGACGCGAATTACGCTAACCGAGGGCGGGCCGTATGAAGATCCTTCTTCTCGGAAGCAACGGCCAGGTGGGCTGGGAGTTGCAACGCGCGCTCGCTCCCCTGGGCGAAATCACGGCGCCGACACGCACGGAAGAGGGCGGGTTGTGTGGGGACCTCACGCGACCGGATCGGTTGGCAGCCACAGTGCGAAAGGTAGCGCCGGACGTAATCGTCAACGCTGCCGCTTACACTGCAGTGGATCAGGCGGAGTCGGAACCGGAGCTGGCTAATGCCATCAACGCCACCGCGCCGGAGGTCCTGGCCGCCGAAGCAAATGCGCTTGGAGCCTGGCTGGTCCACTATTCGACTGACTACGTGTTTGATGGTACCGGAGCCGATCCGTGGTGCGAGGACGACGCCACTGGCCCACTGAACGTCTATGGACAGACCAAACGGGAAGGAGAAGCCGCCATCCAGGCCAGTGGTTGTCGGCATCTCATCTTCCGAACCAGCTGGGTGTATGCCTCCCGGGGGCGCAACTTCATCCGCACTATGCTGCGCCTGGCAGCCGACCGCGCTGCGCTACAGGTGATCGACGATCAGTTCGGTGCCCCCACCGGCGCGGAGCTCATCGCAGACACCACCGCACAGATCCTGTCGCAACCGCTGGACCGGGCGGAGATCTCTGGTCTTTATCATCTTGCCGCCGCGGGCGAGACAACCTGGCATGGCTTTGCCCGATTGGTGATCGCCACGGCGCGCGATGCCGGCTGGCCCGTCCGGGTTACGGATCAAGCGATCGAGGCCGTGCCAACGGAGGCGTTTCCCACGGCGGCACGGCGTCCAGGCAATTCCCGCCTGAACTGCAAAAAGCTGGAAACCACTTTCGGCCTGCGTATGCCGGACTGGCGCGGTGGTGCGCTACGTGCCCTCGACGAGATCCTCGCCTGCGAGTCACCAGGAGGCAGCGCATAATGCGACGAAAGGGCATCATCCTCGCTGGCGGCTCCGGCACCCGGCTGCATCCGGCTACGCTGTCGATCAGCAAGCAGTTGCTGCCGGTCTACGACAAGCCAATGATCTACTATCCGCTGAGTACCCTGATGCTCGCGGGCATTCGTGACATCCTGATCATCTCCACGCCGCAGGATACTCCCCGCTTCGAACAGCTGCTGGGAGACGGCGGACAGTGGGGGCTTAACCTCCAGTATGCCGTGCAGCCCTCGCCGGACGGGCTCGCGCAAGCTTTCGTCATTGGAGAGGACTTCATCGGCGGCCACCCCTGTGCTCTGGTCCTCGGCGACAACATCTTCTATGGCCACCATTTCGACGACCTGCTCGGCAGCGCCGCTCGGCGCGATGAGGGTGCTACCGTGTTTGCCTACCACGTCCAGGAGCCGGAGCGCTACGGTGTCGCCGAGTTCGACGCCCACGGCAAGGTGCAATCGCTGGAGGAAAAGCCCGGGCAGCCGAAATCCAGCTACGCCGTTACCGGCCTCTACTTCTACGACGCCGACGTCGTGGCCATGGCCAGGGAACTCAAGCCCTCTGCGCGCGGTGAACTGGAAATCACCGATCTCAACATCGCCTACATGAATGCCGGGAAGCTGCACGTGGAGATCATGGGCCGCGGCTATGCCTGGCTGGATACCGGAACGCACGACTCCCTGCTCGATGCCAGCCAGTTCATCGCCACGCTGGAACAACGCCAGGGGCTCAAGGTCGCCTGCCCCGAGGAAATCGCCTACCGCGCCGGCTGGATCGATGCCAACCAGCTCGAGGAGCTGGCCCGCCCCCTGCTCAAGAACGGCTATGGCCGCTACCTCCAGCGTGTCCTTGAAGAACGAGTCTTTTGAGTATGAAAGCCTACGCGCTATCCATCCCCGCCGTCCTGCTCCTTGAGCCCCGCGTATTCGAAGACGAGCGGGGCTTCTTCTACGAGAGCTACAACCAGCAGGTCTTCGACGAGGCCGTTGGCGAGCCCGTCACGTTCGTACAGGACAACCACAGCCGATCCGTAAAGGGCACCCTGCGTGGTCTGCACTATCAGCTTCCGCCGCACCCCCAGGGCAAGCTGGTGCGTGTCACGTTGGGTGAGGTCTTCGATGTCGCCGTCGACATCCGCCGCGGGTCGCCCACCTTCGGGCAGTGGGTGGGGGAAACGCTCTCCGCCGGGAACCGCCGACAGCTATGGATTCCATCCGGCTTCGCCCACGGCTTCGTGGTAACCACCGACGTCGCCGAGCTCCAGTACAAGTGTACCGATTTCTATGCACCCGACTACGAGCGAAGCATCCGCTGGGACGACGCCGACCTAGACATCGACTGGCCACTCGACGGCGATCCGCTGATCTCCGCCAAGGACGCGCAAGCCGAGATCTTCCGCAATGCGAAGGTTTTTAATTCCTGAATTCAACCACTTGGTGCAGTGCATGGCGCATGTGGCGTGTGGCTGCTATAAGGACTGCTCCAGCACGTCCCTGCAACTATGTTGGAGTGAAGAGTTCAGGCCGGTACCCAAGGACCCGGTGGCGGGCTTTGGCGGAGGGGTGCAGAGCGTCGGGCGGTACGTCGCGCGGGCGGTCGCCGAGGTGCAGCAGGCGCAGGGTGCGGCCGGCCCAGGTGTTCCACGGTTCGTGGATGGGGCCTGCGGGATCGGGGGCGATGGCGGGTTCGTGGGGTTCTTTCACGATCAGGCCGGCCGCGGCGGCTTCTTCGAGCATCCATTGCAGGGCGATCTCGGCGAGCTGGCGCTGTTCGTAGCCGCCGCCGACGTCGGCGTGGGCGCCGGGGAACCAGAGCTGTTTGAGGGTTTGCCCGGGTTCCACGCGGGTGTCATCCCACAGCAGGGCCTCGAATTTGGGGCGGCGTTCGTCGATGGCCAGGGCGTGGCGGGCGTGGGTGACTTCGGGGCTGAGCCGGGTGTCGAAGAAGCGGCGGTTGCGGTAGAGATACCCCAGTGAGCCGACGGTGTCCCAGGCGCCGATGAAGTGCACCGGGCCGGGGCGGGTGTGCTGTTTGCGAAAGCGTGCGGCTTCGTCTTCGTTGTGGCGCCCGGTGTACAGGCGCGAGGCCTCGGAGACGAGATCTTCCCGCCCGGGGTGCAGCAGCCCGCATTTACGCAGCATGCCGGACAGTGCCCGCACCGCATACGCACCGCGCGAGAAGCCGAACAGGTACACCCGATCCCCTTCCCGCACCTGGTGCATCAGAAAGCGGTAGCCGTTCTCGATGTTGGCGGTGAGCCCGTGGCCGAACAGCTTGCCCAGGGTGGTGCCGATGATGTTCTCGCGCCGCATGCCGAACGGGGAGAAGGTGCCCACGCCGGGCTCGTAGGCCGAGACCTGACGGGCGGTGGTGGGGATGCGCCGCAGCAGGTGCACCACGTTGGTGTTGACCTCGCCCTTCTGATTGGCGGTGCCGTCGCAGCAGAAGACGATGTTCCGTTCCATGGAATGCCTCACGTGTTTTGTGCCATTAAGGAGACGCTGATTTAATCCGCCGCTGCTCCCGCCCGGCGAGCGGGTTTGGGATAATGGCAGCAGGTTTTCTGCCCGAGGTGATGGTCGATGTCGCAGCGCAGTTTTTCCGATCTCGAGTACTCCGCCAAGCGCAAGCAGACGCGGCGCGACCGGTTTCTGGGGGAGATCGATGCGATCACGCCCTGGGCGGCACTGGTGGAGGCGATCGAGCCGCACTACCCGAACGGGAACCGCGGCCGCCCGCCGATCGGTCTGGAGCGGATGCTGCGGATGTAGGTGGCGCAGCAGTGCTTCAACCTGTCGGATGAAGGGATCGAGGACGCGGTGTACGACAGCCAGGCGATCCGGCGCTTTGTCGGGATTGACCTGAGCCGCGAAGACGCCCCGGATGCCACCACTCTGCTGCAGTTCCGTCGGTTGCTGGAGCGCCACGACCTGACCCGGGTGATCTTCGAGCGGATCAACGCCCATCTGCAGGAACGGGGCCTGCTGCTGCGTGAGGGAACGGTCGTGGATGCCACGCTGATCGCCGCCCCGCCATGGACGAAGAACGAGAACAAGGCGCGTGACCCGGAGATGCACCAAACCAGGAAAGGAAATCAGTGGTACTTCGGGATGAAGGCGCATGTCGGAGCGGACGTGGTCACGGGCCTGGTTCACACCGTGAAGGGGACGGCGGCGAACGTCTCGGACGTGTCGCAGGTGCCGGACCTGCTCCATGGCGAGGAAGACAGCCTGCATAGCGACGCCGGCTACATCGGTGCGGAGAAGCGGCTGGACGCGCATCGTCCCGAGACCCACATTGCGCGCAAGCGCGGCACCGTGCGCGCGATGCCGGAAGGCCCGGCGCGCGAGCGGGTGCGCGCCGCCGAACGGCAGAAGGCGCAGTTGCGTTCGATCGTCGAGCATCCGTTCCATGTGGTGAAGAACCTCTTCGGCTACCGCAAGGTCCGCTACCGCGGCCTCAATAAGAACACCGCGCAGCTGCACAGTCTGTTCGCCCTGGCGAACCTGTACCGCGCGCGAAGATGGGGGCTCCTCACGCAGGGATAGTGTGTCTGCATGACCGGAAATCGCCCCTGTAACCGCTCAAAACGGCGGTTACAGGGGCCAAAACAGGCCGCCGGGGCCCTGATGTCCTGCCAAACGCGCTTCGGCGGGATATGGAGCGGCATGCGGAGCCTTTGATCAGTGTTTCCTTAACGGGGATTGTAGGGCAGGGTGGGTGTCGCTGGGGCGTGGTTGTGCTTGCGCGGAGGTGGCCCGGTGGAACCTTGTTCGCGGGCAGGCCCGCTTTTACTGGGGGGCGGGGCTTTTGTGGGAGCGTGCTTGCACGCGAAGGTGGCGTCCGTGGGTTCGTGAGCAAGCACGTTCCTGCGGCGCGGGACATGGAGTCATAAGTTAGGGACTAGATATGAAGGGTCTTGAGGACGTGCGCATTGCGGTGATTGGCCTAGGGTACGTGGGCCTGCCGCTGGCCGCCGAGTTCGGGCGGGTGCTGCCGACGCTGGGGTTCGATATCGACGCCCAGCGGGTGGCGGAGCTAAACCGGGGGCATGATCGCACGCGGGAGGTGGAGCCGGACGAGCTAACGGCAGCCGCGCAACTGGAGGTTACGGCGGACCCGGCGGCTTTGGCGGGCTGCAATGTGTTCATCGTGACGGTGCCCACGCCGATCGATGCGCACCGGCGGCCGGATCTGGGGCCGTTGCTGGCGGCCAGCCGCACGGTGGGGCGGGCGCTGGAGGATGGCGACGTGGTGATCTTCGAGTCCACGGTGTATCCCGGGGCCACGGAGGAGGACTGCGCGCCGGTGCTGGCGGCGGAATCCGGTCTGGTCCTGAACGAGGGGTTCTTCCTGGGCTACAGCCCGGAGCGGGTGAACCCGGGGGACAAGGCGCATCGCATTTCCGACATCGTGAAGGTTACCTCAGGTTCCACGCCTGAGGTGGCGCGCTTTGTGGACGGGTTGTACGCGCGCATCATCCGCGCGGGCACCCATCCGGCCCCGAGCATCCGCGTGGCCGAGGCGGCCAAGGTGATCGAGAACACTCAGCGGGACGTGAACATCGCGCTGGTGAACGAGCTGGCGCTACTGTTCGACCGGCTGGAGCTGGATACCGAGGCGGTGCTGGCGGCAGCGGGCACCAAGTGGAACTTTCTGCCGTTTCGGCCCGGGCTGGTGGGCGGGCACTGCATCGGGGTGGACCCGTACTACCTGACGCACAAGGCGCAGGCGGTGGGCCACCATCCCGAGATGATTCTGGCCGGGCGGCGCATCAATGACGCCATGGGTGGCCATCTCGCGGACCGCCTGGTGAAGGCGATGATCCGCAAGGGCTTCCCTGTGGTGGGATCGCGCATCCTGGTGATGGGCCTGGCGTTCAAGGAGAACTGCCCGGATCTGCGCAACACCCGGGTGGTGGACATCATCGAGGACCTGCAGGGCTACAATGCGCAGGTGGACGTGTGGGACCCGTGGGTGGATCCCGCCGTGGCGCGCGAGGAATACGCCCTGGATCTGCTGGAAGGCGAACCGGAGGCAGGGGCGTACGATGCGATGGTGCTGGCCGTGCCTCACCGGGAGTTCGTGGCGCTGGGCGGCGAGGGCGTGCGCCGCCTGGGATGCGAGGGCTCCGTGGTGTTCGACGTGAAATCGGTGCTGCCAACCGGGTCGGCCGATCTCCGTCTGTAGAAGGAGACGGCGTCGGGGGCCGATCGACAGGTCAGGCTCAAGGTTTCGGGAACGAGCCGGTTGTGCTGGACCCGGTCCCACAGATGTCGCTATCGCGTCTCCGAGGACACACAAGGAGCGTGCTTGCACGGGAATGCGGCGTGACCTGCACGGCGCGGGGTGTTTGGCTTAAACTGCGCGGTTTCCACTACTACTGGTCGACGGCGAGCCCATGCTGGATATCCGCAGTCTGCGTCAGGATCTGGACGCTACCGAGGCCGCGCTGGCGCGGCGCGGTTTTACCCTGGACCGTGAGCGGTTCGAGCGCCTGGAGGCGCGCCGCAAGGAGCTGCAGGTGCGCACGCAGGAGCTGCAGGCGGAGCGCAACACGCGGTCGAAGGCGATCGGGCAGGCGAAGGCGCGGGGCGAGGACATCGAGCCGCTGAAGGCGGAGGTGTCGCGCATCGGCGACGAGCTGAAGGGCTGCGAGGACGAGCTGGAGGGCATTCAGGCCGAGCTGCACGATCTGCTGCTGCATGTGCCCAACCTCCCGCAGGCGGGCGTGCCCGAGGGCCTGGACGAGTCCGCGAACGAAGAGGTGCGCCGCTGGGGCGAGCCGACCCGCTTCGATTTCGACTGCCGCGATCATATCCAGCTGGGCGAGCCGGGGGCGCGCCTGGACTTCGAGGGGGCGGCCCGGGTGGCGGGTGCGCGCTTTGTGGTGATGCGCGGCGAGATGGCACGGCTGCACCGCGCGCTGACGCAGTTCATGCTGGATCTGCATACCCGCGAGCATGGCTACGAGGAGACCTACGTCCCGTACCTGGCCAACCCGGAGACGCTGGTGGGCACCGGGCAGCTGCCCAAGTTCGACGATGACCTGTTTTCGGTGGACTGCGAGCAGAAGTTCCGGCTGATCCCCACGGCGGAGGTCCCGCTGACCAACCTGGTGCGCGAGCAGATCCTGGAGGCGGAGGAGCTGCCGCTGAAGATGGTGGCGCACACGCCGTGTTTCCGCTCGGAGGCGGGGAGCTACGGCCGCGACGTGCGTGGCCTGATCCGCCAGCACCAGTTCGAGAAGGTGGAGCTGGTGCAGGTGGTCCGGCCGGAGGAATCGGACGCGGCGCTGGAAGGCCTGCTGGGTGATGCCGAGAAGGTGTTGCAGGCGCTGGAGATTCCCTATCGGGTGATGCTGCTGTCGGCCGGGGACATGGGCTTTTCCGCCGCGCGTACCTACGATCTGGAGGTCTGGTTGCCGGGGCAGCAGGCCTACCGCGAGATCTCGTCCTGTTCGAACTTCGAGGCGTTCCAGGCGCGGCGCATGCAGGCGCGGTTCCGCCCGAAGGCGGGCGAGCGCCCGGAGCTGCTGCATACGCTGAACGGTTCCGGCGTGGCGGTGGGTCGCGCGCTGGTGGCGCTGCTGGAGAATCATCAGCAGGCGGACGGTTCGGTGCGCATCCCCGAGCGCCTGCGCCCGTGGCTGGGCGGCACCGAGGTGATCGAACCGCCGACGGCCCCGTAGGAGGCCGGCCCTCCGGCCGATCGGCCCCTGCGGGCCAGCCTGGCCCCGATCGGCCAGGGGGCTGGCCTCCTACGTGCAGGGCCCGCCGATCCGCCGGGGCCCGTCGACCCGCCGGGGCCCGCCGACCCGCCGGGGCCCGCCGACCCGCCGGGGCCCGCCGACCCGCCGGGGCCCGCCGACCCGTCGGGGCCCGCCGACCCGCCGGGGCCCGCCGACCCGCCGGGGCACCCGTAGGAGGCCAGCCCTCTGGCCGATTGTGCGGCCGATGGCGTGGCATCGGGGGAGTAATCCGGTGCCGTGCGGCGTCCAATGGAGTCGAGGGGCCGGAAAATTACGTGGCGCCCCGCGGCAGGCCGGTCTGCCACGCCTGTCCAGCGACGGAGCGGTCCGCAAGGAGGTTGGCGTGTTGGGGAAAACGGGATCCGGTAGCGACAGGCGTTCGGGCCGGCAGCTTGCGGCGCGGGGCGTCGTGCTGATGCTCGCGCTGGCGTGGGGTGCGGCCGGATCGCCGGTGCTGGCGGACGAACCGGTGCCGGAAGCCAGCGAAACGGAGGGTCTGCAGTTCGACGACACCCCGCGCCGGATCGGCCTGGGGACGCCCGACTGGTTCCGGCCGAGCTTTCTCGATATCGAGGAGGATCTGGAGCTGGCGCGCGAGCGCGGGCGCAAGGGGCTGGCGGTGTATTTCGGCATGGATGACTGCCCCTACTGCGAGGCGCTGTTCGAGGAGAACTTCAGCCAGGACGACATCCGTTCCTATCTGTCCGAGCACTTCGACGTGATCGCGATCGACGTGCTGGGGAGTCGCGAGGTGACCACGCTGGAGGGCGAGACCCTGGAAGAAAAGGAATGGGCGCGCAGCATGGGGCTGAACTTCACGCCGTCACTGGCGTTTTTCGACGCCGATGGCGAGGGCATCCACGCGATGCGCGGCTATTATCCCCCGTACCGCTTTCGCGCCCTGCTGGAGTACGTGATCGACCGGCATGATCGGGAGGGGAGCTTCCGCGAGTACCTGGACCGCGCCGAACCGCCGCCGAAGTTCGATCTCGAGGACATCAACGAGCGGGATTTCTTCGATCCGCCGCCGCACGAACTGGATCGCACCCGGGAGGCGGGCGAGCGGCCCCTGGTGGTGTTTTTCGAGCGCGAGGCCTGCCACGCCTGCGACATCCTGCATTCCGAGCCGCTGCAGAACCGGCAGGTGCTGGAGCAGATCTCGCTGATGGACGCGGTGCAGCTGGACATGGGCGACGACGCGACCCGGGTGGTCACCCCCGATGGCCGCGAGACCACGGCAGCCCGGTGGTCCCGGGATCTGGACATCCACTGGGCACCCAGTATGGTGTTCTTCGACGAGCAGGGGGATGAGATCATCCGCCTGGACTCGGTCGCCCATCTCAACCGCGTGCGCAACGTGATGGAATACGTGCTGACTCGCGGCTACGAGGACTTCGACACCTTCGAGCGCTGGCGCGCCCGGCGCTGACTACGGACGCATCATGCACTTCGAGCAGGATTTCATAGGCGAACACCGCGATGTCTTCGAGCGGATCGTGGCACGCGCGCACAAGGTCGCCGTGGTGATCTTCGTGATCACCTTTCTGGCGTATGGCGTGGCGGCCTGGATGGCTTTCAACGAGCAGCCCTGGGTCGCGCTGATCCTGGCGACGCTGGCCTATCTGTTTTTTCGCCAGTTCCGGCTGGTGTCGCTGGGGCTGGCGCGCACCGGGCTGCGCGGCGAGGCGGGGACGGCGGAGCCGCTGAAGGCGCTGGATCTGGCGCTGGAGGAAGACGGCGCCCACGCGGTGCTCTCGGAGGTAGAGAACCACCTGAGGGCGCTCGACGGGGACGGCGGTCAGCCGGGTGACTCGGGCGAGCCGGGCGAGGAGTCCGCGGGGCCGTCCCGCCGCGGTGCCACCGGGGAAGGAGGGGAAGGAGGGGAAGGACCCCGGGGCGGGGATCGAGACGGTTCCTGAGGACGCCGGTTCCGGCGCGGCGGGCGGGTCAGAGTTCGATCGACGTGCCCAGCTTTCCGCCCAGCACCCGGGCCAGGGTGGTTCCCAGGGTCTCGCCGGTGCGGTCGTTCTGCCACTGGCCGGTGGCCTCGTCGTAGCCGAAATGCGCCGGACCTTCCGGTGAGGACAGCCAGATCTGCGCGGCCGCTTCCTGGCGGTTGAGGATCATCTGCGCCCCGTCCTCGAACTCCAGTGTCAGCACGCCGTCGATCAGGTCGATATCCAGGTCCCCGAGGTCGGGGTGGTCGCTCAGGCGGGCGTAGAAGTCGTCCAGGGTCTGTTCGGCGAAGACGGCAAAGGAAGGCTGGCTCATGGGATCTCCCGCTCGGAATGGGCTGTAACGGCTATGGCGCGGATTATAGGGACGCTGCGGAGCGGTTGCCTATCCACCTGCGCGCCACGCGGCGATGGCGACGCCGACCCAGCCGAGGATGAACAGGGTACCGCCGATGGGAGCGACCGCTCCCAGCATGCGCGGGGCGCCCAGGGCCAGGCCGTACAGGCTGCCGGCAAACAGCAGGATGCCGGTGACAAAGGCCACGGCCGCGGCGGTGGCCCAGCCGGTGGCCAGCTGGCTCCACAGCGCGGCGATCAGCAGCAGGCCGAGGGCGTGGATGAAGTGGTACTGCACGCCGGTGTGCCAGGTGTTGAGGGCGCGTTCCGACAGGCGCTGTTCCAGGGCGTGGGCGCCGAAGGCCCCCAGGACCACGGCGATCGCCGCCAGCGCGGCGCCGATGACGATCAGGGTGCGGACCATGGTGGTCAGCCGTTGTCGTCCATGTCGCTGTCGATGTCGCGGCCGGGGACCCAGCCGTGCTCGCGGGCGCGCGCGATCGCCTCGTTGTGGATGCGTTCGTGGCGCTCGCGCAGGTCGTCCGGCAGGGCGGAGGGGCGCAGGCCGTATTCGTCCCACTTGGCGTTGACCTGGCTCTGCAGAGCCTGGATCTGGCCGATCTCCCAGCCGTCGCAGGTCTGGTCTTCCGGCAGGATGCCGAACACCCAGGCATCCCGGATGATGTTCCCGATCGGCGTCATGCCGCCGTAGAGGTCATTGTAGAGACCGACATAGCGCCGGTCGTTGCGGATGGATTCTCGATTGGAGGTAGGCATGGCGGTAGTGTATGCCGCTGACCCCTCCCCGTGAAGGGCCGGGGCACTGTTTGCAGTGGGTTCTCGCAATCTTTTGTTTTGGAGGTAACGTCATCGTGCCCCGTTCTTCGCCGGATCCGGAGACCGCGCTGCGCCGCCTGCGCCTGCGGGTGCTGCTGAAGCTGATGGCGCTGGGTGGCGTCGTCGCGCTGGCGCTGGCGTTCTCCGCGCAGTTCGTGTCGCTGCCGGGCGGTTCGGGGCCGGAGCCGCGGAGCCTGGATCTGGAGGAGATTGCAGTCGGCGAGGTGAAGCGGCTGCGCTGGAACGGGCGGCACGTGCTGGTGGTGCATCGCGATGCGGCGCTGCTGGAATCGCTGGAGGCGGTCGAGGCGGAGGCCCTGCGGGATCCGCAGGCGCGGCGCGGGCGTCAGCCGGAGGGGCTGGCGTTGCCCGAGCGCAGTTTCACGCCGGACTGGCTGGTGGTCTATGGCGAAAGCGCGGATCTGGGCTGCGAGCTGGACCTGGTGCATCCGGAACAGGCCGACGGCTGGCCGGGCGGCTTCGAGGACCGCTGTCGCGGCGGGCGTTACGACGCCGCGGGGCGGGTGTTCCGCGACCAGCCCGGGGCGCGCAACCTGGAGATCCCGCAATACCGGCTGCACGGTGACGGGGAACGGCTGATCCTCGGCGGCTCCTGATCCCGGAGGTAGGGTTCGACCCGTAGGAGGCCAGCCCCCTGGCCGATCCGGCGCCGGAGATGGCCCGGACGGGAAATCGGCCGGAGGGCCGGCCTCCTACGTGGCCGGGTGCCGTGGGAGGCCTGTAGGAGGCCAGCCTCTGGCCGATCAGGCGCCGGAGATGGCCCGGACGGGAAATCGGCCGGAGGGCCGGCCTCCTACCGGTCGGGTGCCGTAGGAGGCCAGCCCCCTGGCCGATCGGGCGCGGGAGATGGCCCGGACGGGGAATCGGCCGGAGGGCCGGCCTCCTGATATGGATTGACCTGTCAACGGTTGGCTGTAGTGTTCGATCGAGACCTCCTGTTTTCCATGCCTTCGAGGCAGGGCACGAGAAGCGGATTGCGACGGTGGATCACTCTGATATACGCGGGTTGGTTACCGACCGGACTTCACTTCGTCGCGGAGCTGCCCTTCTCTACGGGCGAGGGTCAGCCCTTCCGGGGAAGGGGTGCCTCATAGGAGCGCCAGGGGTTCTCCTCACCGGCCTCTCATGCCCTGTCCCGAAGACACGGA